>JAYVVY010000339.1:0-5370 GCA_043786575.1 Ilumatobacteraceae bacterium | reverse complement strand
TACCTTCTGAGTAGACGATTGCACTCGAAGATCATCACGGTGATGCGTGCGGCGCATAACGGGCTGTGGCTTGGCGCGCTTGGTCCCGCCGGAGTCCGTGAGTCTTCGACCGCCACCTACGAACGATGGGTGCATTATCTCGATGCCGATTACAACCTGTCCGGCACCCGCGATTGGGAGCAGTCGTGTATCGCCGCCCACTTTCCCGCGACAGGCCGGGTCCTGATCGGCGGCGTTGGCGGTGGACGCGAAGCATTCGCCTTGGCTGCTCGCGGGTACTCAGTCACGGCGTTCGACTGCACAGAAAAGCTTGTCACCGCTGCTCGCCAGCTCTCTCGCACCACGGGCACGGCCAACGTCGAGTGGCTGGTATCCAACCCGGACGAGGTGCCTGATGTCGACGGCACCTTCTTCGCGGGAGTTATCGGATGGGGCGCGTACATGCACATCCAGGGTCGAAGCGCTCGACAACGGTTCCTCACGGCCTTCGCGAGCCATCTGGAGCCTGGCGCTCCGATTCTGATCAGCTTCTTCGTCCGCACTGGCAACGACCGCTACTTCGAGGCAGTTCGTCGGTTCAGTCGCGTCACTCGGCCGATCGGTCGTTGGCCGGTCTCACCCGAACTCGGAGACGACCTCGATGGTTCGTTTGACCACCATTTTTCGCAGGGCGAGTTCATCGAAGAAGTGAGCGAGATCGGCTTTGAGGTTGCCACCTTTGGCGCCACGCCCTACGGACATGCAGTGGTTCGTCTTCGGGCCGACGCCGTATGAGCGAACACGTGTACAGCGTTGCCGGGATGCGGGTGGTGTCGCCCCAAGTTTGCGAAGGTCTCGTAACCGACAACATCACTGATCTGAGTGTGGAGGTTGTCTGGACAGAGGAACTGGGAAGAGTCTCAGACGAGACTGGCTGGCTGGCCCTGCCAGACCCGATTCGTGGCGCTGCGACCCGAGACGGCACGCGGTGTGTGCTGCTCGACGTTCGTAGCCCAGCCGGTCGTGGCTGGCAGGTGCGACAAGCCGTGCCGTTCCTGGCCGCTTTGCAGGGGGTTGTCATCCTCCACGCGTCGGCAGTTCGCACACATACCGGGGTTCATGCATTCGTTGCCGCAAGTGGGACCGGGAAGTCCACTCTTGGCACCGCGCTCCGTGACGCCGGATTAGAACAGGTGGCTGATGACCTGCTGCCGCTGCGCTTCGTACAGGGAGTGCACGCAATGTGCAGTGATTCGCTCTCACCCCTGAGCAGTGTGTGGTTTCTCGAGCGATTCACCTCTTCCACGCCTGCCTTCGTCGCGCTCAGCGGTGTTGACGCGATGTCTGCCCTGATTCACAATGGTTTCGGCGAGATGCGCCTCGCCGAGGTGTGGGAGGTGCAATTTGACGCCTATCACCAGGTGGCGCAGTCGGTGCCGTGCGGCACGTTGCTGGTGCCGGACGACCTCGGGATAATTGCTGCCACCGCCGCAGCGGTCGGTCGGCACTTGGGGCGGATCGACGATCCCTCGCCTGGTCGCGGCCGGTAGGGTACAGTCCATCTCAACATCTCTCACTGAAGGACGAGTTCATGGCGAAGGACAAGAAGTACGAGAAGCCAAAGGTCGTCGATCTCGGTCAGATGGTCGATGTGACGCTGAAGTCAGGCCCCAAGGCAGACGGTGGCAGTCTGAACTCGCAAGCCTGACCTGACCTGTGCGTGCGCGGCGCCCTCGACACGGAGGACGCTGTGCCCCCTACGGCTGGATTTCGGTTTGCCAAAGCCACAGCGACAGCGCACCCCAGACCACCCAGAACGTGGTCGGCATGTCCTCGGTGGTCGTGCCTCGCAACCATTCGGTCGTCGCGTTGAGAGCGCGTGTCGTGGCTGGGATATCTACCCATCCTGCAGCGCTCGGGTCGAGTACTGCGGTGTCAGCCAGGCTGAGGAATGCGGCAGCGCCGGGTCTGTCGAAGAATGCCTTGTCCCGTCGGAGGCGAATCGATGCGGGGAGCCGGTCGGCGAAGGCGTAAGCGTGTAAGCCACGTACCGAGCCATGTGCGAGGAGGAGATCCTCGCCAAGGGTGAGGGCCAACTCGACTACCGCTACGTCGAGAAATGGGTGGCGAAACTCAACGCCTGCTTCGGCCGCTGTCGAATCCCAGAGCTCCGTGAAGAACGTCAGACGGTCCGCGCCGTCGAGATACGAGGCTCGACTCCCTGCGGACCGTCGCCACGGTCTTGGTGCGAGGCTGAGTGGGCCGAACGTTGGCAGACAATTCGAAGTGAGGTCCTGGGAAAGTAGTGGCCACGTGGGAATCGCCAGCGCTCGCCGCTCGGACCGACGGCGCATCGCTCGCGCTGTAGCGCCGTTGGGGTGCAATCGCCCTTGTTGTCGTATGAGGAGCCGGGTCGACCGGGCGGCAAGCGAACGCATCGGGCGGCGACTCCACTGGCGCTCGACGTGAATAGAACGGCGAATTCTGGCGGACAGGAGCAGATCCACGGCGGCTAGCTCGCGGTCGCCGAACAGGACGTGATCGCCACCTTGCCCGGTCAAGACCACCCGGCAGTCCTGAGTAGCCATTCGTTGCGCACCCGCCACGTTCCATTGACTGTCCGGAAAGAGCGGAAGGTCCCACGTGCGGCGGACGTACTCGGCATGTTCGAACGCAGGACAGTCCGCCGCGACGATTCTCTCGATCGGGGCCGTCGCAGCCCGTGCGACGTCGTCCACAAATCTGGACTCATCACACTCTTCGCCGGGGAACGCAAATGTGTAACCCAGTAGGTCCTTGCCCGCGCGCTGTGCATCGGCGGTGACGAACACCGTCGACGAGTCGTACCCTCCACTCACCTGCACCCCTAGCGTTCCCACGACGCGAGAGCGAGCTCGTACTGCCTCGTCGAATGCCGTGCGGAGGGCGTGCGCCGCCCCGTCGAGCGAGACGCGGGCAGTAGCCGGGCGTGGCGACCAATACTGATGAATCTGCGGACTGCTTCCCTCGCTCACCACGAGCGTCGAGGCGGGGGTCAGACGGCGGACCGACCCATACGGACTATGCCCCCGCCCTGCAAATCGGAAGGTCGCGTACTCTGCCAGGTATTCCAGATCTGGATGACGCGATGCGCCGCTTGCCTCGAGCACCGGGCGCAATGACGACGCGGCCACGAAGCGTCCTGGAACGGAATCGGTCCAGTGAAACGGGCGGATGCCAAAGTGATCTCGGGCCGTGAAGAGTTGACGCTTCTCCTCGTTCCAGATTGCGAAAGCGAAGTCGCCACGAATCCGACTGGCCATGTCCTCGCCCCACCGTTCATAGGCGGCCAGAAGGAAATCGACGTCGGTGTCGAGCGGGTGTGTCGACCCGTGCAGCAGTGTGGCCAATTCCTCGCGGTTATCGACCCGCGCGTCAGCCGTGATCCACCAAGGTTGGCTGAGGTGTCGCATCGGCTGCTGCTCACGAAGGGCCTCCGGGGTTGTCGCGAACTGAGTGTTGACGAGCACGCACTCGCCCAGATAGACGGTTCGCACCCCGTCGGGACCTCGATGTGCCAGACCGGTTTCCAGAGAACGGACACGCTCGGGATCCGGAACTGAACCCCACTCGATGATTGCTCCGAAACCGCTCATGGCACACCGACAGCGCTACGGGGCATCGACTTGAACCAGGCCGCGGCCATGCAGGTCGGCGATCACCGCTTCGAGGTCCGCCCGTAACAGGGTTTCGTCCACGTCGTACTCGCTGAGAAGCGCCTGCGTCGCTTTGTCGACGGTGGTGCCCGCTTCGATCATCTCCCACAGGCGGTGACTCACGCCTTCAAGGCCGAAGTAGCGCTGGCTCCTCAGGTCCAAGATCACGGTTTCGCCGGCGGCTCGACGCGTCAGCACCTGCTCGGGCACGGAAAGCCGGCTGGCGTCGCCGAGGTTGATGGGGTCGGGCATGATCAAGGCTTCTGGGGTGGGCAACACTGGCGGAAACGGAGTCAGCGTACTGGCCGATGCCATGTGCAAGTGTGTGCGGCGTGCCTGATGAGCCCGCGATCGCCCCGCCGAAACGCGGGCTGCAGCGCGGGCTGGGTACAGCGAGACTGGCGATTCGGCTCGTCGCCACGGCTGCCCGGCGCGAGCTGTGGCTCACCATCGGCCTCACCGGGCTCGGCGCGTTGTTCACCGCCGCTGAGCTGCTGGTGGGCAAGCACCTCGTCGATCAGTTGGTCGACGACACCGACGCCGCCTTCGGCGACCTGACCCCGTGGCTGGTCCTGCTGGGCGCAATGCTGGTGGGTACCGCACTGGTGAACGCTGCAGTCGGCGAACTGCGCATCCTGATGCAGGAGCTAGTACACCGCCGCGCTATCGACCAGGTTCTGGAAGCCTCCACCGCCGCCGAGCTGGAAGCCTTCGATGACCCCACCTTTCACGACCGAATCCAACGTGCGCGCGAACACGCCGACGCCTACGCCTGGCAGGTGGTGTGGGGCTTGGTCAGCTTGGCCACCACTGTTCTGGCGGCTGCTGCCATCGGAGCCGTACTGCTGAGCGTGGCACCGCTGCTGGTGCCCATCGCCCTGGCGGCCTACATACCCATCGCCATCGTCAGCGTCGTCAACACCCGCGCCCTTTACCGCATGCACTACGACCTGGCCGAGCTGGATCGGGACTGTGCCTACCACGAGCGGCTGCTCACCGGCCGTTTGGAGGCGAAGGAGGTACGTGCCTTCGGGCTAGCCGACTACCTGCGCGGCCGCCACAACCAGCTATTCGCTCAGCGAATCGCGCACACTCGGCGGGTGGTGGCAAAGCGCACTTGGCTGGCGCTGCTCGGCTCGTCTATCACGGCCCTCGTGTTGGTGGTCGCGCTGGGCATGGTGATGCTGCTGGCTTTCGACGGGCGCATCTCCGTCGGCGACGCAGCCGTCGCGGTGGTGGCACTTCAACAACTGGCTGGCAGGTTGCGTGGCGTGGGCGACGCGCTCACCTCGATGGTGGAGGGCGTCACGTTTCTGCGCGACTTCGAGACCTTCCGATCACTCGTGCCGGTGCGGGCAAGTGCCGCAACTGCGCGACCTCCTGCCGCGCCGCGCTCGATCACCGTCGACAGCGTCGGCTACCAGTATCCGGCCGGTACCGACAACGCCCTCGCCGACGTCAGCCTGCAGTTGGTCCCCGGCCAGGTAGTGGCCATTGTCGGGCCCAACGGTGCCGGCAAGAGCACACTCGCCAAATTGCTCTGCGGATTGCTGCCACCCACGCACGGCACAATCCGATGGGACGACACAGACCTCGCCACCTGCGACCCCGCCAACGTGCGGGCGATGGTGGCGCCGGTGTTCCAGGACTTCACTCGTTTCGAACACACCGCGGGGGAAGCGATCGGCTTCGGCGA
>JAYVVY010000338.1:0-4119 GCA_043786575.1 Ilumatobacteraceae bacterium | reverse complement strand
CCTTGTGCGCAAAGGAATCGTCGAGGCGACGGCCCACGTCATTGCCGAGGAAGGCTGGGTTCCCGCACCGCCGTCGGTCAGCTCGGCTGCCTAGACGGTTCGGCGGGCGTCGGTTGTGTACGGCCCGATGGAGTGCATGGGGCACACCGTAGGCTGACGGCGTGTCGACCACAGAGCACGATTTCGCAGACCTGAAGCTGACCGAGTGGACGTCGTGCGGCGGCTGCGCTGCCAAGTGGGGGGCGTCGCTGCTCACCGACCTGGTGCGCGACATGCCATCCGGCGTCGACCCTTCCCTGCTGGTTGGCCTCGCGCCGTTTGACGACGCGGCGATCTATCAGGTGGCGCCCGATGTGGCCTTGGTCAGCACCACAGACTTCTTCCCACCGCTGGTCGACCATCCGGCAGACTTCGGCGCCATTGCGGCCGCGAACGCGTGCAGTGATGTCTTCGCAATGGGCGGGCGCGTCGTGATCGCCGTCAACATCGCCGCGTTCCCCGAGCACTTCCCGCGCGAGGCCATCGTCGCCATCTTCGACGCAGCCGCGGCGGTCGTCGCCGAGGCGGGAGGCACCATCGCCGGCGGCCACACCATCCGCAATCCGGAGCCGATCTTCGGCCTCGCGGTGCAGGGCGTGGTGCACCCAGACCGTGTATTCCGCAAAGGTGGCGCGCTGCCTGGCGACGTGCTGATGCTGAGCAAGCCGGTCGGCACCGCGCTTGCCTTGGCGGGTGGCACAGAGGCCGACAAGGCGGCAGCAATCGCGGGGATGCGCTTGTTGAACCGTGCTGCGTCGGAGGAGTTGCAGGCACTCGGTGCTGCCGTGCATGCAGTCACCGACGTCACTGGTTATGGTCTCGCCGGTCACGGCTGGGAGATGGCCGAGCGTAGCGGCGTGCAGGTAGTCATCGAGACCAGCGGCATCGTGGCCTACCCAGGTGCGCGTGAGGCAGCGGAACGTGGTGTGCGCACCGGCGGCGACCCGCGTAACCGTGAGTACGTCGCAGAGCATCTTCGCAGCACAGCCAGCGACGCCGGCGAGGCGCTGTGCATGGATCCCCAGACGTCTGGCGGGCTGTTGGCCGCAGTGCACCCGTCTGTGGCGGGGTCACTGAGCGAAGGTTGGTGGCGTGTTGGCGAAGTTGCTGCCGGCCCGGCCGCCATCGTCTTGATCTGATGGCCGGTCGCGCTCCCACTCGTCAGATGGAGAAGGAGCTGTGGGCGGCCGGGCATGATGTGATCGTCGGTATCGACGAGGTGGGTCGAGGTGCGTGGGCAGGCCCACTGATGGTCGGCGCCGCGATCCTGCCGCGCGAGAAGCGAGTCAACGGTGTGCGTGACTCCAAGCTGCTGACGGAGAACAACCGTGAGTTTTTGTTTGACCGAATCGCTGATTGGTGCGACGCGTGGGCGGTCGGCGGGGCAAGCCAGGAAGAGTGCGACGAGTTGGGTATGGCTGCAGCGCAACGGTTGGCGACGCGCCGTGCACTTGAGTCGCTGAGTGTGCCGCCCGACGCGGCGGTGGTGGATGGCAAGTGGAACTTCGTGTCGCCGCACGTGCCACACGTGGAGATGCGAGTGAAGGCGGACCGCATCTGCCTCTCGGTCGCTGCCGCCAGCATCCTGGCCAAGGTGACCCGCGACCGCATCATGCGCGAGGCCGCGCAGCACTATCCGCAGTGGAGCTTCGATACCAACAAGGGCTACCCGTGCCCGCTGCACAAGGCGGCGCTGCAGGGCTACGGCCCGTCGGCGATTCACCGTCGTAGTTGGGTGTTCATGGACCACTACGTGCCATGGCCCGGCGTGCCGCGGGTTGTCCCGTTCGATCTCCGCACCAATCAACCATCGCTGTTCTGACCTGAGCCTCAGGCGGCCACGTCAAGCCGGAGCCCAGACCTCGCCCGCGCTGTTGGGTAGGGGAACGTAGCGGCCGCCTTCGGCGTGCAGTAGATCCAAGAGCGCAGGATCGCTGGTAGCCAACGGGACGTCGCGATCTAGCGAGAGCGCGGCAGCGCAACAGTCGGCGAGGCTGACGGCGCGCCGGGTGCGGTGATAGTGATTGGCTCGTAGTGCCGCCGCGTCGAACGCCATGGTGGCGTCCACTCCGGACACAGTGAGACCGAGGCCGATCAAGTCATTCTCGAGCTGCTCGCGGTTGGCGCCGTTGACGCGGATCATGCGATCGATCACTTCCGCCAGATTGATCCCGGTGATCAGGACTTGCTGGCCGGAGAGGATGAGTGGTTCCACAATGTCGGCGGCCAGCACTTCGTCATTCAGGTACGCCTCCAGCGCGTACGCGTCGAGCACGATCACGTTGTTCCTCTCGTTCGGCCTCCTCCTCGCGGGCTGCGCGGCGGCCTTCATCGACGGTTTCCGTGGCCAGGTGGCGATACTTGCCGCGCAGAGAGCGCACGAATTCCGGGTCGAACGGCCGCACCACAAGACCGGCCGCCGTATCGGTGACGATCACTCGGTCGGTGTTCCAGCGTTTGCGAACTTCGGCGGGGATGGAGATGGTGCCGTTGCGTGAAACCTTCATCACTGTTGCGGTGTTGGTCGCGCCGTTCATGGCTCCACCATACAACGATCTGTAGAAATCGTTGTATGACCTCTGAGTTGCTCAGGCGTGGGCGAGGGCTTGTTCGAGGTCGGCTACGAGGTCAGCGGCGGTTTCGATACCGACGGACAGGCGCAGCAGGTTGTCGGGCACCTCTAGCGGCGAGCCAGCGGCTGAGGCATGGGTCATCTGGCCTGGATGCTCAATGAGGCTCTCCACTGCGCCGAGGCTTTCGCCCAGCGTGAACAGTTCGGTGGCCGCGGCCACGCGCAGCGCGGCATTCTGGCCGGCGCGCAACGTGAAGCTGACCATGCCGCCGAAGTCGCGCATCTGCCTTGCGGCCGCTGCATGCCCAGGATGGTCGGGCAGCTGCGGGTACAGAACCTGCTCGACAGCCGGGTGCCCGATCAACAGATCGACAACGGCACGCGCATTCGAGCAGTGGCGCTCCATTCGAATCGCCAGCGTCTTCACACCGCGCAGTGCCATGTAGCAGTCGAACGGTGCGGGTACCGCGCCAGCTGCGTTTTGCGTGTACCGCAGGCGCTGTGCCAGCTCCTCGTCGTCGAGCGCCAGGAAGCCGCCGACGACATCGCTGTGGCCGCCGAGGTACTTCGTCGCCGAGTGCACCACCACGTCGGCACCCAACGCCAGCGGCTGCTGCAGGTACGGCGTGGCGAACGTGTTGTCGACGACGACTATTGCGCCACGAGAATGTGCGATCGCAGCGATGGCTTCGATGTCGAAGCAGCGCAGCATGGGGTTGGTGGGGGTCTCCAACCAGATCAACTTCGTGTCGTCCGGCCAGGCGGCCGCGAGGCCATCGACATCGAGTAGATCGACTGCGGTCCACGGCAACTGCGTGTGCACCTTGCTAATCAGCCGATAGGTGCCACCGTACGCATCGTTGCCGAGCAACACGCGATCGCCGGCGGCGAGAAGTCGCAGCACGTTGTCTTCCGCGGCCAGTCCGCTGGCGAAGGCGAGGCCGTGCGCGGCGCCCTCGAGTGCTGCCACCTGTGTCTCGTACGCGGTGCGGGTGGGGTTGCCGCTGCGGCTGTACTCGTAGCCGCGATGCTGGCCCACCTGAGCCTGTTGAAACGTGGTGCTGAGGCTGATGGGCGTCACCACTGCGCCGGTCACCGGGTCGGGTTCCTGGCCAGCGTGAATGGCCGCCGTCTCGAAGCCCCATGTGGATTGTTGCTCGAACTCACCCATTGCTCAACACCTCGAAGTAGCTCAGAAGATCGGATCGGGTGAGCACGCTCAACGGGCGGCCACCCGACAACACCAACAACGCCGGCGACACGTCCAACATTGCGACTGCCAGCGCAACCTGTTGGCCGGCGCCGATGGTGGGCAGCTTTGGCCCCATGATGTCCTCGACGGCGGAGTCCAGCACGCTGGCATCGCGGAAGACGGCCTCCATCAGCGCCAGCTCATCGACCGAACCGGCCACCTCTGCGGCAGCGAACGGGGGAGTGTTCTTGCAGACGGGCAGCTGGCTGATGCCGTTGTCTCGCATCACCTCGATCGTGGTGCGCACGCTGGTGGA
>JAYVVY010000337.1:0-14150 GCA_043786575.1 Ilumatobacteraceae bacterium | reverse complement strand
CTGCTGGCGAGCAACGCCGAGGCCGAGGAGATCGTCCAAGACAGTTTCGTCGAGATCTACGGGCGCTGGCACGAGATCCTGAAGCCCGGTGCCTACCTGCGGTGCACGGTGGTGAGCCGCTGCCGGTCGGCGTTGCAGCGTCGCAAGATGCGTGCCCTGCATCCGGCCGAAGAGCCATGTGTGTCAGCCCCGGCGAGCGAGCTGTGGGACGTGCTCATCCGATTGTCCGACGACCAGCGGATCGCTGTCGTGCTGCGCTACTTCGGCGGCTACCCGGCGTCGGACATCGCAGCGATGCTCGAGATGCCGGCCGCGACCGTGCGCTCGCACCTCCGGCGCGGGCTGGCGACACTCAAAAAGGAGCTCGAAGAATGAGTCAACTCACAGACCATCTCGAACGCCACCTGCGCGAGATCGCTGCAGGCGCACACCCTTCGCCATCAGCCTGGGAGTCGATCCTGGCGCGCCTCGATAACGACGCAGAACCGGAGGTCACCCTCGTGCTCGCTCCTGCCCCCAACAGGTCGAAGCGCCCCGTATGGCTTGCCGTCGCCGCGGCGGCTCTCGTTGTGATCACCGGATCGATCGCCGTGGTTACCAGAGTTGTCGACGACCAAACGACCTCCCCCGCGGACCCAGACGAGACGACGGTCGACTTCCCGAACCTGACGACGACCTTCGTGTCGCCGAGGAACGGCTTCTCGATCAAGTACCCCGACGGGGCCGAGGTCACACCGGCCACGCAGCTCTTGGATTCCAGCGAGCAGGTCGATGACGGCTTCGATGTCGTGGAGACCGGCTTGGCCGCCGTCTTCAAGGGCGCATCGACAGACTCGAGAGAGGCCGGCCCGGACGGAGTCTCGAGCGACCAACGGGTCGACGAGTACCTCTCGTTCGACTACGACGGCTGCGGCGTGCCCCGCAGCCAGCAGGCAGAGATCACCATCGACGGCCAGCCGGGCAGGATCGCGGAGTGTCCGAACCACATTGAGGCAACCGTCGTCGCCGGCGGGCGGCTCTACGTCTTCACCCTGTCGCACGACCGCAGCGACCCCAGAGCCGTCTTCGACGCCTTCGCCGCCACGATCGACCTGACCCCGGAGACCGCGGTCGACTTCCCGGCGATGGCGACGACCTTCGTCTCGCCGACCAATGGCTTCTCCTTCAAGTACAGGGGGGGCCTCGCCCCAGCCACGGAGCTCTGGGACCCCGTCATCGATCCAGCCGCTGACACCTCCGGCGCGCACGACGGCCCATTCGATGGCGTGGAGACCGGGAAGGGCGCCTACTTCAAGGCCGCGTCGACAGCGATCCCGAACGGGGTCGCGATCGATGCATGGGTCGACGAGTACGTCTCACCTGGCGGCTGCAGTGTGCCTCGCAGCCAGCAGGCAGCGATCACCATCGATGGGCAGGCGGGCAGGATCGCGGAGTGCGCGGAACGAGTCGAGGCGACGGTCGTCGCCGGCGGGCGGCTCTATTTCTTCCTCCTGCTCCACAGCCGCAGTGACGCCAGGGCATGGTTCGACGCCTGGGTCGCCACAATCGACCTGACCCCGGAGACCGCAGCGGTGCCCTAGTCGCGGCCGAGCAGGACCGCCAGGAGTGGAACCGTCCGCCTTGTGGCGCTCGGGCTCGCCACCGCCTGTGGGTCTGATGCCGGTCCCGCATTGCGCACGTCCATGACACCGACCCCACCGAATGCCCCAGCCCCACCCAACCACGAGCTATCACCCAAGGAGCACCAATGAACAACAGGTTCGCAGCCCAGGTCGCCAGCGCAGCGACAGCCATCATCATGCTCGGAGCGTGCAGCGACGACGGAACGACGACCAGCGACGATGGTCCGACGACCCTCGCCAAGGGCGATGTGAGGTTCGTCGGAAGCACAGACCTTGGTGACCAGACGATGGACATCACCGCCATGGAACAGGACGGCCAGGTGACCGGCGAGGCCCGGTTCAGCTTCGGGCTCATCCTCGACCTGCAGTGTGCGGACACCGACACCGACGGTCTCGTCATCCTCGGCGGCGAGGCGACCGCGGAGGACGGCGACGCGGCCACCGTGGGCGACCGGGTGGCAGTGATCATCCGGGAAGGTGACCCCGACAGCGCCCTCATCTGGTACGAGCTTCCGCTGCCGGAGGGTGAGGTGGCCGCAGGATCCTGCGGAGAGTTCATTGACTCCCTCCCCCACGATCAATTCACCGGGCTCTTTGTCGACATCGCCGAAGGTGACGACATCGAGACCGGCTGAACGCTGGCAACGGCTCGGTCAGCGAGTCCCATATCTGCCGATAGGTCGCTGGACAACTGCTGCCACTTCGGGCATTCGGCACTACTTCGTTTGTCCCGTCGAGCGCCGACTGCCGAGCAGCCTTTCTAGCAAGGCCGGGTCCGCTGGCCACGCCTCGAAGATCGCCTCGTGCGGCACTCGCCGAGCTGCGAACCGCAACGCCAGCGCTACCACCACCACGTCATCGAGCGGGCCGATCACGGGTAAGAACTCAGGGATGAGATCGATCGGGGACAACACCCACAATCCAGCGAAGATCACTGCAGCCTTGGCCGCTCGGGGAACTCGTGGGTCCTTGCGCAGCCGCCGCACAGTCGTAACACAGGCGGGCAGGACCGACGCAAGATCCTTCGCCGACCCGGCTGGCAAACGCTTCGCGAGGACGATCATCACCAGCCAGGACAGCACGATGAGCGCACAACCGATCAGCAGCCACCGAATCACTCGTCAACCCTACGGGCGAAGTACCGAACTGCCGACCTGCGCCGCACCGATGGGCTGACCCGGCGATTGGGCTGTCTCCGATTGCTTGAGGTGTCTACTTGGAGCAGCATGACGGCTGTGCAGATGAGTGGGACGCCAGCGCTTCCGAGACGATTCGAGGCCGTCCTGGTGAAGAGCGCAGCAAAGGGCGGCTGGACGTACGTGGTCATGCCCGACTCGGTCGAGTTCTTCGGGACGCGTGGTCTGGTCAAGATCAGAGGGAAGGTTGACGGTTATTGCTTTGAGAGCGCTTTCATGGCGATTGGAGACGGGACGCACAAGCTGCCGATCAAGGCCGCCGTCCAGAAGGCGATCAACAAGCGTGCCGGAGACAAGGTAAGCGTCATCATCGAGGAGCGACTCACGCCCCACGCATAGCTGCTGATTTGCGCGCTGGACAACGCCGCCACTTCGGGCAATCTCTGCGGATGAGGCTCGTACGCGTCCCTCTCCCGGTGAGTCGTGTGTGCGCAACAGCTTGCGGCGCGACCGCTGAAGTCATGCTGGCCGGGTATCGCCAACTCTGAGCGATCCCCGGCTACACGGGTTGGCCGGCTAGCCAGACTTGTTCTATTTCGTTGGCTGGGGTGAGGGCTACGAGGTCGGCGCGCTTGCCGGCTTCGATAACTCCTTGGTCGTCCAGGCCCAAGAGGCGGGCGGGGTTGGTGCTTGCGGCTATCACCGCATCGGACAAATCTACGCCGGCGTCGACGCAGACGCGGATTGCTGCATCCATTGCCACTGCGCTGCCGGCGAGGGTGCCGTCGGGGAGACGGGGGGCGCCGTCACGGAACTCCATCTCAATCTGGCCGACGCGACCGGCGCGCCAGGAGACAGCGTCTGTGACGAGTACTGCTCGATCCCGGCCGAGGGCTGCGAACGCGAGCCGAATCACCCGCGGGTGCACGTGCACTCCGTCGGCGATGATCGAGGCGCACACAGACGGGTTGGTCAGTGCCCACACGGCGACACCGGGGGAGCGGTGATGCACGCCGGACATGCCGTTGAACAGGTGGGTCGTCAAGCGAGCACCAGCGGCGACGGTGCCGTCGAACTGCCGCTCATCGGCCAGCGTGTGGCCGATGGAGACCAGGCACCCGCGGGCGGTCAGCAGGGCCGTGGCTTCAGACGCCAATGGCTGTTCCGCGCCAAGCGTCACCAGGGCGATGTGTGGTGGCAGCGCCCTGAGCCACTCGAGATCGATAGGGATGATCTGGCCCTTCGGATGCGCGCCCGCAGCGCCGCCGAGAAAGGGACCCTCGAGGTGGGCGCCGGCAATCGTCGGGCGGCCAGCGGCTGGACGAGCCATCGCTGCTGCTATGCGTGACAACGGTCGTTCAAAGCGGTCGAGCGGCATCGTCACCAGGGTGGGGCACCAGGTGGTGACGCCCTGGGCCAACAGCAATTGGTCGAGTCGTTCCCAGTCGGAACCGTCGGCCGTTGACACGTTGATGTCGTCGATGCCGTTGACCTGCAGGTCGACGAAGCCTGGTACGAGCACTCGATCTGACGCCACGGACACCGTCGTCTCGATCTCGGCGATCACGCCGCCATCGATATGCAACCGCGCCGGGCCGACCCAGCCCGCACCTGTGAGAACCTGCGCTGCGTCAACCGATGCCACATGGGCGATCATATGGTCGTGCCGTCTCATAGGCTGCACCCATGGCTGACCACGGGGACTCGGTGCTGTCGACCCGTGAGCTGATCCTGTCCGAAGCACGCCGCTGCTTCGCCGAGAACGGGTACGACGGCACCTCGCTCAACGACATTGCCGCCGGTGTCGGCATTCGGCGCCCCAGCTTGCTGCACCACTTCGCCTCCAAGGAGATCCTGTACGGCGAGGTGTTCGAACAGCTGTTGAGTGACTGGATCGACCGGCTGGCCTCCGCCATTGGTGCACCTGAGACCGGCGAACGCAAGATGGAACTGGTCATCGAGGCCGGCTTCGATCTCTTCGCCGACAACCCTGACTACGTGCGGTTGATGCGGCGCGAGGCGCTGGAGAACGGTGCCCACCTCGGCATCGACCTCGCCGCCGTGCTGCGGCCGATGTTCGACCGCGCAGTGCTGTTCTTCGAACGTGAGATGGATGCCGGCGTGTTTCGTCGCCAGGACCCGCAGCACCTAATGATCACGGGTTACGGCGCACTCCTGAGCTACTTCAGTGACGCGCCATTCCTCGGCGGGTTGCTCGATGGCGACGCGTTGTCGGTCGAGGAAATGCAGCGCCGCCGGGCGCACATCACCGAGTTCTTCGCAGCCGCGCTCAAGCCGTAGTTCGCGCGCCTCCGCGAGTACCTTGCGCCACATGGCCACACTCGATATCGACGGACAGCTGATCGGATACGCAGTTGAGGGCGCAGGCACGCCGTTGCTCCTGCTGCATGGCACAACGATGAACCGCACCGCGTTCGACAGCGTGCGCGGCGCATTGCCAGCCGATGCCGCGTACGAGTGTGTGATGGTCGAGTTCCCCGGTTCGGGCGAGTCGGCGATGCCCACGGAGCCGTTGAGTGTGCAGGTGCTTGCGCATCAGGCGCACACAGTGATGCAGCACCTAGGCCACGAGCGCTATCACATCGCCGGATACTCGCTGGGTGCCGTAGTGGCGGCCGGACTGGCTGGCATTCAGCCCGACGCGGTCAGCAGCGCCGCGTTGCTTGCCGGCTGGGTCACCACCGACGCTCGCCAACGGTGCACCTTCGAGCTGTGGAAGCGGCTGATCGCTACCGACAAGGAATTGTTCATGCGCTATGCAATGGCGGACGGTCTGACCGTTGGCGCGCACGAGATGATGGAGCCGATTCTTGAGATGGCCATCGGCATGGGTGCTGCAACTATCGCAGACGGCTCGGCAGCCCACCTGGACCTGGATCTTGTCATCGATATCGCCCATCTTGTGAGCCACATAACTGCCCCCACGCTGGTCATTGGTGGCGCCGAGGATCGTTGGGTCGACATCTCGCATTCGCACGCGTTGGCGGCAGCAATCGCCGGTTCGCGGTTGGAAGTGCTGCCGGCCGGCCATTTGATGATCACCGAGCAAGCTGCCGAAATCGCGGCGCTGCTGCACGCTCACATCAAGGCCTCGGCGAGCTAGTTGGCGCCTGGCGCCGGCGCAGCGCGTAGCTCCTCGCGGCCGCCCGGCGACCTCGTGCTTGAGCACCGCCGTCCGGTGCCGATGGGTTCTGATTCGCTACGTTGGTGGTGATGACTAGTCACGGAACCACCTTGTCGGAAGCCGCCTCGAAAGCACTGTTGCGAGAGTTCGGCGTGCCAATGGCAGAGGAGCGGGAAGTCAACGACCCAGCTGCCGCCGCGGCCGCCGCCGGCGAGCTCGGCTTTCCCGTTGTCATCAAGTTGTGTGGTGACGCCATTGCACACAAGACCGAGCGCGGCCTGGTGAAGCTGCGCCTTGGCGACCCAGCCGCCGCGCAATCAGCGGCCGCGGAACTGTTGGGCAAGGCAACCGCCGAAGATGGCGAGGTGACCCTCCTGGTGGCGCCGATGATCAGCGGCAACCGCGAGCTCATCGCGGGCGTGGTGCGCGACCCGCAATTCGGAGCCAACGTGATGCTGGGTGTCGGCGGTGTGCTCGCTGAAGCTGTCGCCGACGTCGTGTTCCGACCCCTTCCTATCAGCGCACTCGATGCGGACGAGATGATCGCCGGGCTCACGACACAAAAGCTGCTCGGCGAGTTCCGCGGCGAGGCTGCCGTCGACCGAGTGGCCCTGGCCGCTGTGCTGATGGGTCTGTCCGCGTTGGCCGCTGCGCGACCCGATGTCGCCAGTGTCGATGTCAACCCGCTCATCGTGCGCGCTGATGGCACCCCTGTCGCCGTTGATGCGTTGGTCGAACTCGTCGAGCCCGACACCTCCAGCGCAACCCGTCGGCCACGACCCACCGACGAGCAGTTCCGAGCACTGTTCAACCCCAAGGGCGTGCTCGTCACTGGCGCATCTACCCACCCCGGCAAGTTTGGCTTCGTCAGCCTGCACAACATCCTTGCAAGCGGGTATGCCGGAGGCGTCTACGGCACCAATCTGCAGGCCGAGGAAGTGCTGGGCATCCGAACCGTTGCCGACATCGCCGAGCTGCCGGAAGGCCAGATCGACCTTGTCTTCGTCTGTACGCCGGCCAGCGCCAACCCAGCCATGTTGCGCGCCTGCGCCGCCAAGGGCGTGAAGGCCGCATTCTTGACCAGCGCCGGGTACGGCGAGGCGGGTGACGAGGGCCGCATTGCAGAGGCCGAGCTCGTTGCGCTGGCTGATGAGTTGGGCATGCTGCTCGCAGGCCCGAACGGCCAGGGAGTGGTCAGTACACCGGCGAATCTGTGCGCACAAATCGTTGCACCCTTTCCTCCCGCCGGCCGCATCGGTGTTGCCAGCCAGAGCGGCAATTTCGTCAGCAGCTTCCTGAACTATTCGCGCCAAACAGGAGTCGGCATCAGCCGCGCAGTGTCAGCGGGTAACGCCGCTGCGGTGACCCCAGCTGACTACTTGGATTGGTACGCCGACGATGACGCCACGTCGGTCTCGCTCGCCTACGTGGAAGGCATCGTTGACGGTCGGGGACTGCTCGACCGGTTCGCGTCCGTTGCCGCTCGCAAGCCACTCGTGGTCGTCAAGGGTGGTGCCACGGAAGGCGGCGCGCGCGCAGCGGCCAGCCACACCGGCGCGCTGGCCGCCGACGACAAGGTATTCGACGGGGCGTGCCGCCAGGCGGGCGTCACCCGGGCGGTGACGGTGGAGGAAGCGTTCGAGGCGGCGGCCACGTTTGCGACGCAGCCGCTGCCGAAGGGTCCGAATACCATCGTGCTCACCACGGCCGGCGGTTGGGGTGTTGTCACCAGCGATGCAATCGTTCGCGACGGCCGGCTGACGCTGATGGAATTGCCAGCGGATCTCCAGGCGCAGATCGACACCAAGCTGCCGCCGCGGTGGAGCCGCAACAACCCGGTCGACTGCGCCGGCGGCGAGGTGCGCGACACGATTCCTGAAGTGATGGAGATGATCGCCGCACACCCCGACGTGCACGCGATCATTTACCTCGGAGTGGGTATCCAGAGCAACCAGGCCCGGCTGATGAAGGAGGGCAAGTTCTACCCCGACCACGGGCTCGAGCGAATTGTCGCGTATCACGAGCGCCAAGACGAGCGCTTCGCCGAGGCCGCGCACGAGCTCTCCGTTCGTTACGACAAGCCCATCCTCACCGCTACCGAATTGGCCGTCGCAGACCCCGACAATGCGGGTCCGCGAGCCGTTCGTGCCACGGGTCGTCTCTGCTACGCCAGCGGCAACCGAGCAGTGACTGCGCTCGGCCATTTGTGGCAGTACGCACAGTTCCGCGAATCCCGTGGGCTGGGCAGCGGGGCGCCTCGCTGACATGGCCGCTCGGCGCCGAAACCCATATCCGGGTTTGATCGTCGTCGCGCTGTTGCCGGCGCTGCTCTTCGGTGGCTGCTGGCACTTCGCTGATGGTCGAGCACCCGACGACGTGTCGGTTGCTGTCGACGACTCAGTGCCGGTCACATCCATACCACTTTCGATGAACACGCCCCTACTGTCCGTGCGCCGCGCTCCCGCTGTGCTCTCGCGCGACAGCAACTCTGCGGCCTTTCGCAACGAACTGCAGCCGCTGTTGGACTCGATTGACAGCAACTCGTGCTTTACAATTTCGATCGACGGTGAGCCCGTTGCGGCGGTCAACGAGACGACGCCACTTCGCCCAGCAAGCAACGTCAAACTGATCACGGCGTCGGTGGCGCTGGAAGTGCTCGGCGAAGACTTCGTCTACAGCACCACGGTGAATGGGGTCGTCGGCGCTGGGGGAGTGGTGGCTGGCGACCTGTTCCTCATTGGTGGCGGTGATCCGCTGCTCAGCAACGTGTGGTGGGAGGGCCCCAACCAGAAGTTCCCGCCGATCAACGTCACCTCCATCGAGGCCCTCGCCGATGCCGTGAAGGCAGCCGGCGTGACCGCGGTGACCGGATCAATCGTTGGCGATGCCACTCGCTACGACGACGAGTGGTACCTGCCCACGTGGGCGCCCGCGCTGCGATTCAGTGAGGGCGGGCCATTGTCAGCCCTGCTGGTCAACGACTCGCGTGAGGCCGCCGATCTTTCATCGAACGATCCCGTCGTTGGTGCCGCCACCGTCCTCACCCAGCTGCTGCAAGAACGTGGAGTCACAGTGGGTGGGCCACCGAAGGAGGGCGTCTCCGATGGGTCGCAGGTGGTGGCCACGATCGACTCGCAGCCGCTGCCGGCCGTGTTGCAAGAGATGCTCACCACCAGCGACAACAACACCGCCGAACTGGTGCTGAAGGAGATCGGCCTGGCCACCGGTGGTGAAGGCACCACTGTTCTCGGGCTGACGAAGGTGATGAGCACGCTGCAAGAGTGGGGGATCCCGCTGGACGGGGTCACCCTCGTCGACGGGTCGGGGCTGTCGGACGAGAACCGTCTGACCTGCCAAGCGTTGTTGGCAGTGCTGCAGCACGGCTCGGTGGACGATGCCGTCGGCCAAGGTTTGCCGCTCGGCGGAGCAAAAGGCGGAACTCTGTACGACGCCTTCCAGGAGGGAGAGCCGCTCTCGGGCGTACTGCGGGCGAAGACGGGCACGCTGGACAACACCGACGGCGTCGCCGACAAGCTGGGCTCCAAGGCGCTCAGCGGGTACGTGCCGCTAGCCGGCGGCGGCGCTATCGAGTTTTCCCTGTTGTTGAATGGCGAGACCATCACCAACAAAACCGAGTACCGCCCCACCTGGGAGCTGCTGGCATCCATCCTCGCCGCCTACCCCAGCGGCCCCACCCCCGACGTCCTAGCGCCGCGCTAACGCTCGCCCCGCGTGTTTTGGAACCCATGCTCTGCAAGGCGAGTGGCTGCTGGCTGCCCCGGTTCCAGATCGGCCCATCCAACTTTGGCGTTGAAGCGCGCCGGTGGCGCATCTCAGCGCCGAAGTTGCAACGGACCCTGGGACTTCGGCGTTCAAGCGCGCCGGTGGCGCGCCTCATCGCCGAAGTTGCAGAACCTTGGCCCGGGGCAGCGACTCAATTTCACGTTCCGGAGCATGGGTTCAGAAACTTGCGCGGGGAGGGCATGACGTTGTCGCAAGCCAGAAAGTACGGTCGCGCAATGACTGTGATGCCGATGTTTCCGCTGGGCAATGTGCTGGTACCGGGTGGAGTGCTGCAGTTGCACGTGTTCGAGCCCCGCTACCAGGCGTTGGTCAAGGACTGTGTCGCCGCCGACGACCACGAGTTCGGCGTTGTGCTCATCGATCGTGGCCACGAGGTGGGCGGCGGGGATATGCGCCGCACGGTGGGCACGGTCGCCCGCATGGTGCAGGTCGCCGAACTCGACGATGGTCGATATGCCGTCATCGCAATTGGTGTTCGCCGCATTCGAGTCAATGCGTGGCTGCCGGACGACCCGTACCCCCTCGCCGATGTCGACGATTGGCCCGATCTGGACGACACCGATCAAGACAGCGCGGAGATGCTGCAGGCAGTGACTGCTCGCGCTCGTCGAGCCGCCGCGCTTGCGTTGGAACTGGGCGACGAAGGCAACGAGCCGGGCAGTGAACTCGACGACGACCTGATGGTCGCCAGCTATCAGCTGATCGACCTGGCCCCGATTTGCTCCGCGGATGGGTACGACTTGCTCCAAGCATCCGGCCCCCTCGCGCGAATGAAGCTGCTGGACGAACTGCTGGTCGGCGTGGAGGCCATCAACACCTTTCGGCTGCAGAACCCCTGAGCTGGCGAAATTGGCCTGGCGGTAGGGGATCGGGTCGCTCGCGTGCTACACATATGGAGTGCCCGAGACAGCCCGCGACACCCCAAAGAGCACCGCACAGACGCAGCTCACCCAGACATCTCAGCTCCTACAGCAGTACGCCCTCCAAGAACTGCGTGAACCACTCGGCAACACCGGCCGCTGGATCCTGTCGGGTCTCATCGGCTCCGTCTGCATCGGCATCGGCACCGGGTTCCTCGTGCTCGGCCTCTTACGAATGCTGCAAACCGAATGGCCGGCCACCTTTGAAGGCCGCTGGATGAACCTGATTCCGTACCTGTGTGGTCTGGCGTTCGCAGCACTGGTCATCGCTCTCGCCATCCGCCGCATCAACAAGACCCCCCTGACCAAGGAGAAGCGCTGACCATGGCTCAGCAACGCATCACTCGCGCCGACCTCGAGTCCAAGTTCCGCGAAACGCAGAGCGGTCTGCAGGGCAAGCTCAACGACAAGAAGCAGACGCTGATCACGGTGGCCACCACCGGCGGCATTGTGCTGCTCGTCATCTTCTTCCTGTTGGGCAAGCGCTCCGGCCGCAAGAAGACCACGTTCGTCGAAATCCGGCGGGTGTAGGCAGCGTGGCTCGGCGTCGCTCAACGCTGCTCTCGCCAACTGCACTACTTCGCCGCAACGCTGTCTACAAAGGCGTGTTCGGTGGCAGCCGTGGCTGGATGGCAGTCGGTGTCGTGTTCTGGGCGCCGACGCTGTTCCGCAAGTACTTCGGCAAGCATGAAGAGGTCATTGCGATCGAGAAGCTCACCGCCGGCCAATTCGTCCGCCTGGAGTCGATTCGCCCGCCGACTCGCAAGCAACGCAAGGCCATCAAGCGCGCCAAGTAGGCCCATCCCCGGCACAATGGTGCGATGAAGGTGCTGTTACGCAATCCGCGTCGTGAACTGGTCATCGAGGGCAAGCGCAGTGTCAATGCCCTCCTCGCCGAGCTGCAGCTGCCCCGCGAGTCACATCTCGTCATTCGCAACGGCACCCTTGTGCCCGGCGATGCAGATCTGACAGGCGACGACGTGGTGGAGATCCGGCCCGTGATCTCCGGTGGCGCCTGATGGTGGCAGTCGGGTCGAAGTGCCGCGTCTGCAAAGAACCCGCCATCATCGATCTCCCTCGTCACAACGCCCACTTCTGCGCCGATCACTTCCTGGAGCTGTGCCGCCGCCAGGTGGTGAAGGCCATCGAGAAGTTCGACATGGTGTCGAAGGAAGATCGCATTCTGGTGGCGGTTTCCGGCGGCAAGGACAGCCTTGCAGTGTGGGACATCCTGCTCGACCTTGGCTATCAGGCTGACGGGTTGTACATCGGCCTCGGAATTGGTGACTACAGCGAGACCTCAGCCGAGTACGCCCGTGCGTTCGCTGCCGAGCGCAACCTGAAGCTCATCGAAGTCTCGCTGCGCAACGACTACGGCTATGACGTGCCCACCGCTGCCAAGGCCACCAAGCGCGTGCCGTGCAGCGCCTGTGGCATCAGTAAGCGGCATCTGTTCGACAAGGCCGCCCTGGATGGCGGGTACACCGTGCTCGTCACCGGCCACAACATGGACGACGAAGCAGCCGTGCTGTTCGGCAACACGCTGCGCTGGGACATCGAGTACCTGGCCCGCCAGTCGCCGGTACTGCCCGCTCGCAACGGCTTCCCGAAGAAGGTCAAGCCGCTCATCCGTCTCACCGAGCGCGAGATGGCGGCCTGGTGCATCGTGCGCGGCATCGACTACTTGGTCGACGAATGCCCGATGGCGCTGGGCAACAAGCACATCGCGTACAAGGAAGCGCTCAACGCGATCGAGCAACAGTCGCCGGGTAGTAAGGCCGCCTTCTACCTGAACTTTCTCGACAACATGTCGCCGCTGCTTGCCGGTGGCACGGCTGCCGCCACCGACTCGCTGCTCAGCTGCGTGTCGTGCGGGGCACCGACAACCGGCGATCTGTGTGCCTTCTGCCGCGTGGCAGACAAGGCGCGTGCACACGAACCGGTGCCCGTGGAACTGGTACTCGGAAAGGGAAGAGGACGACGATGAACCGACCACTCGACTATGGCGACAAGGTGTTGCTGCTGGACAACAAGCAGCGGCGTTACCTCATCACGCTGGCCGAAGGCGCCGAGTTCCACACGCACACCGGTCTCATCCCGCACGCCGAGTTCGTCGGCCGGGCGGAAGGCGTCGTGTTGAAGAGCACCAAGGGTGCCGTGTACACAGCGCTCCGCCCGACGCTGGAAGACTTCGTGTTGGAGATGCCGCGTGGCGCGCAGGTGATCTACCCCAAGGATCTCGGCCCCATCTGCATGCTCGCCGACATCGGCCCCGGCGTTCGCGTACTGGAGAGCGGCGTCGGTTCGGGTGCGCTCAGCATGACGATGCTGCGCTATGGCGCCGAGATTGTCGGCTACGAACTGCGCGAAGACTTCCTCAACCGGGCCCGCACCAACGTGCGCTCATTCCTCGGTGAGGAAGCGCTTGGCCGCTACGAGCTGCACCTACGTGACTGCTACGACGGCATCGACGAGCGCGATGTCGACCGGGTGGTGCTGGACCTGCCCGAGCCGTGGAAGGTTGTTCCCCACGCTGTGCATGCGCTGCGCCCCGGTGGAATTCTGATCGCGTACACGCCGTCCATCACGCAGGCTGCGCAGACGCGCGAAGTCATGGCCACACGCGAATGGAGCGGCACGCGTACGCTGGAAGTGCTGCACCGCGGCTGGCACATCGAGGGCCAGGCCGTGCGCCCCGACCACCGGATGGTGGCCCACACCGGCTTCCTCACCGTTGGCCGATTCATCGGCTGACCCATCTGGATCGTCAGACGCGAAGAAGGCGGCCGAGGGGCCGCCTTCTTTCATACACAGAAGTCGTTGAGCGCAACGACCGTCGAAACTAGGGCTCGATGAAGATGCATTCGCCGGGGCATTCCTCGGCGCTTTCGATGACCGCATCGAGGCGGCTATCGGGGAAGTTGGCCATGCCTTCGGCGCCCTGGGGCAGGCCCTTGGCGGTGGCATAGATCTTGTCGCCTTCCTTGACGTAGGCAAGACCGTCGTCGAGGAGGGTGAAAACGTCGGGGGCGATCTCTTCGCACAGGCCATCGCCGGTGCACAAATCTTGGTCGATCCAGACCTTCATGTCGTTTGGTCTCCTATTTCCGAGGGTCAGACCAGGTGAGCATACATGGAGCAGTGCGCCGGAATGCGTTTCGCTGGTGCAGCGCGCGTCACAGAGTTCACCGTGTTGCTAGTGCGCGCGACGTGCGCAGCGCCAGCCGCGCGAGCCATCGCGGTGTTAGGTTCCTTTCATGACCGAGGGTGACACCAACGAGTCCATGGCGGTGCTGCATTCGCAAGTGATCGTCCTCGAGGGCGAGATCGAGCAGCTGCGCCGAAAGCTGGCCGATGCGCCCAAGCGCCAGCGTGCGCTGGAGGATCGGCTGCTGGAGACCAAGGGCCAGTTGGCGCACGCGGTGTCGCAGAACGAGAAGCTCAGCTACACGCTGCGCGAGGCTCGTGAGCACATTGCGTCCCTGCGCGATGAGGTCGAGAAGCTCACCCAGCCGCCGTCCGC
>JAYVVY010000336.1:0-5117 GCA_043786575.1 Ilumatobacteraceae bacterium | reverse complement strand
CGGCGAACACGCCGTAGGCCACCACCACGCCGAACAGCGGCATCAGATAGGCCTGCGGTGAGTGCGTTCCGATCACGATGAGGAACCACGCCAAGCCCGACACCAGGCCAGCGCCGATGCCGAACAACACGCCCCAGCGCAGCGAGCGCGCAGCCTTCGGGTTGTCAGCGACGTTGCTCACGACCGATCACTGTAGCGATCAGGCATACGCAGGGAACCGCGCACACAACGCAGCGACCTCGGCCTTGGCGGCAGCGACCGCCGTGGCATCGGCGCGGCTGCGCAGAATTCGAGCGATCAGATCGGCGATGACCGCCATCTCCGGCTCCTTCATCCCCTGCGTGGTGACCGACGGCGTACCGATACGAACACCGCTGGTCACGAACGGGCTGCGCGGATCATCTGGAATGGTGTTCTTGTTGAGCGTGACACCACCCTCGTCGAGAACAGCCTGCGCTTCCTTGCCGGTGAGTTCAGCATCGAACGGGCGCAAGTCGACCACCATCAGATGGCTGTCGGTGCCACCGCTCACGAGTCGGAAACCCTGGTGCACCAAGGCCTCGGCCAGCGCGCTGGCGTTCTTCACGATCTGCTGCGCGTAATCCTTGAACTCGGGCTGCATGGCCTCGTAAAACGCCACCGCTTTGCCGGCAATGACGTGCTCCAGCGGCCCGCCCTGCCAGCCGGGGAAGACGGCCTTATCGATGGCGGCGCCGAACTCCGCCTTGCTGAGAATGCAGCCACCGCGGGGACCGCGCAGCGTCTTATGGGTGGTGAACGTGACGATGTCGGCATACGGCACCGGGTTGGCATGCGCACCACCGGCGATCAAACCGGCAAGGTGCGCCGCGTCGAACATGAACAGTGCGCCGACCTCATCGGCAATCGCCTTGAACGCGGCCGGGTCGAGCCGGCGCGGGTAGCTGGTGGTGCCGGCGACGATCAGCTTTGGCCGGTGCTGCAACGCGAGGTCGCGGACTTCGTTCATATCGATGCGCTCCTCCCCCTTCGTCACCTTGTACGGCACGAAGCGGTAGAGCTTGCCGCTGGCGTTGACCGGCGAGCCGTGAGTGAGGTGGCCACCGTGGTCCAGGCTGAGGCCAAGCACCGTGTCGCCCGGCTGCAGGATGGCTTGGTAGGCGCACATGTTGGCGTTTGCACCACTGTGCGGCTGCACGTTGGCGTGCTCGGCGCCGAACAGTTCCTTCACCCGCGAGATGGCCAGCGACTCGATCTGGTCGACGATTGCGTTGCCGCCGTAATAGCGCTTGCCCGGCAGACCTTCCGCGTACTTGTTGGTGAGTGCGCTACCGACCGCGCGCATGACAGCCGGCGAGGTGAAGTTCTCGCTGGCGATCAATTGCAGGCCGGTGCACTGACGCTGCACCTCAGCGTCGATCAGGTCGAAGATGACAGTGTCGGGCTTGGTATCGCTGGGGAACGGCATGTCAGAACTCCGGGTTGTCGTTGGCGTTGTCGATGGCGTTGGCGTGGTTGTTAGCGCGGGCGGTTTCGTCGCGCTCGATTTGCATCAGTTGCTCGACGCGGCGCGCATGGCGGCCGCCCTCGAACGGGGTGGTGAGAAACAGTTGGAGGATCTCCTCGGCCAACCCAGTACCCACGACACGACCGCCGATGCTGAGCACATTGGCATCGTTATGTTGGCGGGCCATGCGGGCGGTGTAGAGGTCGTTACACAGCGCGGCTCGCACGCCGTGCACTTTGTTGGCGGCCAGCTGCTCGCCCTGGCCGCTACCCCCGATGACGATGCCGAAGAGCGCCTTGCCGTCGCGCACCGTGCGGCCGACCGCCGCACAAATGGCGGGATAGTCGACGGCCTCGGTGCTGTTGGTGCCATGGTCGAGCACCTCGTGGCCGGCAGCGTGCAGCACGAAGATGAGGTGCTGCTTGAGTTCGAACCCGGCGTGATCCGAGCCAATCGCGATCAGAGACATCGCCGCGAGTGTAGGTGAAGCCGCCAGCCGCGACCCAGGCCGGTTCACCACAGCGACGTCACTCCAGCAGCACGACCTGCGTGAGCTCGCCTGCTCTGGCCGCAAGCGGGCGATCGAAGGTCACCAGCCGTGCATCCAACTGCACCGCAGCGGTAACAATCAGCGCGTCGTTACCCCGCACTCCGTGCGCACGAACGTCGGCATACACGCTCATGCTCGGCTGATCAATCGGGTGAACCTGAAACTGAGCCGTGCCTCGAATTGTTTCGCGGCGAGCAGCAGCAATCTGAGGCGAAGACGCCATTGCTGCACCGGCCAACAGCTCGCCAACCGTGATGAGACTGATGGTGGGCCATTGCACGGATTCCCTCAGCAGTTCCACGACGCCGGCATGTCGACGCTCAAGGAGCGCCACAACAGCGCTGGTGTCGAGCAGGATTGTCACGACCAATCACGACGTAGGTCGGCAGCGTCGTCGTCGAGTCGTGATTGCGCCAACTCCTGTAGCCAACCGGTGTCTGTGGCGGGTTGCGACTCCAGTTCGTCGAGCCAATCGAGCACACTCGCCGACTCGCTCAGCGGAGAAATCAGCGCGATTGGGTCGCCGTTACGTGTGAGCACGACTTTCTCGCCGCGTTCGACTGCATCGATCACCGCCCTGGTGTGATTCCGCAGTTCCCTGATCGCGACCCTCATGGACCGAGCGTAGCACTTTCTGTCCTACGCTTCCAACCGTTTCATTTCAGGCGTGCGTGCACTGCCGCTCGCCTGGTGGGCGGAAGCGCGCAGACGTAGCGCCCAGTGGGACCGGTTCGCCGCTGACCTGGCCCAGTTCGTACCCTGGCCGCATGTCGCTTGACCCCCGTACGCCCGTCCTCATCGGCGCTGGCCAGTTTGTTCACCGTGCCACCGGTCTGGACGACGCGCTCGATGCCTCCGCCCTGATGTGCGAGGCCATCCGCTCGGCCGCCACCGATGCGGGGCTCAAGGAGGTACCAAACCCGGATTCAGTCCGCGTCGTCGGGCTGCTCAGCTGGCGCTACGGCGACCCAGCGTGGGTGGTGGCGAACCAGTTGGGCCTGACCCCGCGCGAGACCGCCGCAACCACGATGGGCGGCAACAGCCCACAAACGCTCGTCAACGGCACCGCGATGGAGATTCAGCGCGGCGAACTTGACCTGGCGATTCTGTGCGGCGGCGAGGCGTGGCGAACACGCATGCGTGCCCGCAAGGCTGGCGTGGAACTGGAATGGCCGAAGTCGCCGCCCGACCAGATGCCGCGCCTGCTGGGCGAGGACATGGAGATGAATCATCCGGGCGAACGCGCCCGCGGCATCGGGATGCCGGTGCAGGTGTACCCGATGTTCGAAACTGCTGTCCGGGCAGCGGCTGGGCGAACCGTCGAAGAACAGCAGCTGCTCAGTAGCCAGCTGTACGCGAAGTTCAGCGAGGTCGCGGCCGCCAATCCGTACGCATGGATCCGCGAGGCGAAGACGGCGGAGGAGATTCGTACTCCTTCGGCCACCAACCGGATGATCGGGTTCCCATACCCGAAGTACATGAACTCGAACAACGACGTCGACATGGGTGCGGCGCTGATCATGTGCAGTGTCGAGAAGGCGCAGGCGCTGGGCGTGCCGCGCGACCGCTGGGTGTTCCCTCACTCTGGCGCTGACTGCCACGAACACACATTCATCAGCAACCGGTGGAGCTTCGCCGCGACACCGGCAGTGGAGCTGGGGGGCCGACGCGCGCTCGAGCTGGCCGGCGTGGGCATTGATGACGTAGAGATCATCGACCTCTACTCGTGCTTCCCCTCGGCTGTGCAACTGGGCGCACAGAGCTTGGGCATCTCGCTGGATCGTCAAGTCACCCGCACCGGGGGTCTTGCCTTCGCCGGTGGCCCGTGGAACAACTACGTGATGCACGCGATCGCCACGGTGATGAACGACCTGCGCGCCCGCCCCGCTGCGAAGGGCTTGGTGTGGGCCAACGGTGGGTACGCCACCAAGCATTCCTTCGGGGTCTACAGCACCACTCCCCCCGTGTCGTTCCAGCATGCGTACCCGCAAGACGAGGTCGATGCGATGCCGCGCCGTGAGCTGGCTGAGCCAGCCGACGCGCAGGGCACCGCCACGATCGAGGCGTACACGGTGATGTTCTCCCGCGATGGTCAGCCGGAGACCGCGTTGGCCGCCTGTCTGTTGGCGGATGGTCGGCGCGCCTGGGGCACCTCATCCGACGTAACGCTTGCGGCAAAGATGTGCGAGGGCGAATGGGTTGGCCGTGCCGCCGAACTCGACGTGGCGGGAACGCTCTCCGCGTAACAACAACGGTCTGAGGATGATGGCAAGCTCTGCGGATATGTCGCCTTCACCGCTGTCCGTCATCGTCGATTGCGATCCTGGTCACGACGATGCCATCGCCATCCTCATCGCTGCCCGTCACACCAACCTGCTCGGAATCACCACCGTTGCGGGCAACGCTCCACTCGATGCCACCACCCGCAATGCCATCATCGTGCGTGACCTGCTGGGGTTGGACTGTCCCGTCCACTCCGGCGCCGATCGACCGTTGACGCGGCCGCCACGGCATGCGGACTACGTGCACGGCGCGAGCGGAATGGACGGCGCCGACCTGCCCGAGCCCAGCGGCCCACCGGCCAGCCACGACGCCGTCGGCTACCTCATCGACACCTGCCGCGCGCAGGAGGGAATCTGGCTGGTGCCGACCGGGCCGCTCACCAACATCGCCCTCGCGTTGCGCGCCGCTCCCGACCTGGCCAGTCGAATCGCCGGCATCTCGCTGATGGGCGGCGGCACGTTCGGCAATCGCACAGCCGCTGCCGAGTTCAACCTGTGGTGCGACCCGGAGGCGGCCCACATGGTCTTCTCGTACGGCGGCCCGCTGATCATGTCCGGCCTCGATGTCACCCACCAGTTCCAAGCGGTACCGGAGCGCATCGAGATGGTCCGCGCGCTGCCCGGCCGGCTGGCCGCCGTGCTTGCAGACCTGTTCGAGTTCTTCAGCGGCACCTACACCACCCGCCACCACCACATCCTCGGTGCGCCAGTGCACGACCCGATCGCGGTACTGGCACTCACCCATCCGCAGTTGTTCGAGCGCAAGCTCGCGCATGTCCAAATTGAGACCCAAGGCCGG
>JAYVVY010000335.1:0-3650 GCA_043786575.1 Ilumatobacteraceae bacterium | reverse complement strand
CGCCGGTTACCAGGGCCTGATGCGTGAAGCAGCCAAGGACAACCCCGACGTGCTGTTCTCGCTGTACTCCGACGATGGCTGCATCGGCACGATTCGCGGGCGGGCTGCCCTCGGGATCACAATTCCGACGATCACCACCGCGATTTGCTCGGGCAAGACCGTGCTCGAAGCGGTCGGTGACGACGCCATCGGCTGGTCGTTTGTGGGCGTTTCGACGCAACAGGACACCCCAGAACTTGCAATCTTGCAGGAAATCCTGGCTCCCGCTCTCGGTGTGGCTCCCGAAGAGATCGACTCGACAGCGCTGGGCCTCGGTGCGCTGAGTGTGATCCAGCTCATGTCGCTCACGATGTACGCCAACATGATGCAGACCAACGGTGACGAGGTCACCGGTCAGTCGTTGTATGACTTCGTTGCGACCGCAAAGGGCCTGTCGCAGTGGCCCAGCGGCTCGGCGGTCGAGTGCGGCATCGCAGCGAAGTACCCGACCATCTGCTCGTTCACCTTCCCGGTCGCCGAATACCTCAAAGGCGGTGCGGTGGAAACCATCAAGGGCCTGGAAGCCGTGTCGGCGAAGGAATTCCTTCCCTAATCACTCGCTGGTGTCACCGCGGCCGCCTTCCGCTGGGCCGCGGTGACCACCGCGGGTTTTCAGGCATCGTTACGCTGCGCGGGTGCCCGAAGCAGCACCTGACCTTGCGGCCATTGATCTGCATCACCACGAGGTGTTGCGTCGGCTGCGCGCCGAGGGGCCCGTGGTATGGGTGGCTGCGCTGGACGGATGGGTCGTGTTGTCACGCGATGCGGCTGTCGCGGTAATGCGCGACGCCGTCGGGTTCACTGTTGATGATCCCCGGTTCAGCACCGCACAGGTCGTCGGGCCCAGCATGCTGTCGCTGGACGGCGCCGAGCACAGACGGCACCGCGACCCGTTTGCGGCCGCGTTCATGCCCTCTGTGGTGACCTCGCGCGACGGCGCTGCGATCGACGCCACTGCGCGTCGCTTGGTTGGCGGTGTGCGAGCAGCCGGCAGGGCCGAGCTGCGTCGCCAACTCGCAGGCCCGCTGGCGGTGGCGGTTGCGGCTGGCGCCCTTGGGTTGGACGACGTTCCGGTGGCCGACCTGTTGGGTTGGTACGACCTGATTGTTTGTGCGGTCGACGGCGTGTCGCGCGGGCAGTCCGTCAGCTCAGACGGTGCGGAAGCGTTCAGTTCGCTCGCGGGCGCATTGCGCGCCGCCGCCGGGAACCCTTCGTCGCTGTTGGCCGAAGTTGCCACCACACTGACCGACGACGAGTTGGTTGCCAACGCTGCCGTTTTCCTCTTCGGTGGGATCGAGACCAGCGAGGGAATGACCAGCAACCTGCTGCATCACTTGCTGGCCGACCCGGACCAGTGGACTGCCGTTCATGCCGACCGCTCGTTGGTCGACGCCGCCGTCGAGGAGTCGCTGCGGCTGGAGCCCGCAGCCGCACGCGTGGATCGGTACGCGACAGCCGATGTCGAACTGAAGGGCGCCTCAATCCGCAAGCGCGACCTGGTGATCGTCTCGCTCGCTGCCGCCAATCGCGACCCGCAGCACTTCGCCGACCCGGACCGCTTCGATATACATCGCGCCAATAGCCGCAGCCACCTCACCTTCGCGCAAGGTCCGCACGCCTGCATCGGTGCGCAGCTGGCGCGGCTCGAAGCTCGCGCCGCGCTCAATGCCGTCCTCGATCTTCTGCCGGGCATCGCATTGGTAGGTCCAGTCGAGACCACCGGCGTCATTTTCCGAAAACCCCTCGCCCTCAACGCCACCTGGCGTTACGGCGTCGGAGAGCGCGTGGCAACGACGAGCGAGTAAAGGTAGCAGTCTTCAGGCACCGTGGAGCTGTAGCCGGCCATGCGCATGACCCCTTCGCGTTGGTAACCGCAACGCTCTGCCAGGCGCCATGAGGCGTCGTTCCACGTCTCGATGATCAGCTGCAGTCGATAGCAGTCGGGGTGCGAGTCGAGCACAACCTGCGACATCAGCCGCAACGCATCAGAGCCGAAGCCGCGGCCCCAATCGATTTCGTCGTGCAGCACGTAACCGAGCTCGTAGCCGTGGATGCAGGCTCCGGATCGGTAGAACTGGGTCGTGCCGAGGAGACGACCGGTTGCAAGCTCCTCGATGGCGAGTGCACCTGAATCCTCCAGCCAGAAGCCAGTCGAATCGAACACAGACTGTAGGCGTGAGACATCCGTGAGGGGCTCCGCTATCGACAACGTGAACATGAACGCGGCGGCGTATTCAAGGTCGGTGGAAGCAATCGGCCGCAACCGAACCAACGTGCCGCAGACGGCGGGTGCAGCGGTCATGCCGCAACGATTTCACACTCGGCGCGTCAGTGACTGACGGTTTCCGCGTCAGGTGACGCCGGGCTTGGGGAAGACGCTTTCGACTGCGCTGTTGGTTGCCGAGCGCCAGCCGATTTCGGTGCCGTCTGGGCGGTAGTGGTGCCAGTGGCCCTTGGGGTCGCGCCAGGTGCGATAGCCGGTGGCTTTCCATCGGTTGTGGTGTCCACAGGCGGGGCCACCGTTGATGCTGTCAGTGGGTCCGGCGTTGGCCCAGGGGAGCACATGATCGGCTTGACATTGAGCTGCTGGGACGCTGCAGCCTGCACAGGTACATCGTTTGGATTGCATCAACACCGCGTCGCGTAGGGCGCCGGTGAACAGTCGTTGTTTGCGCCCATGTTGACCACGACACCGGCGGAGTCGAGCACGACTCGTCGGACGTTGCCGATGGTGGCGGCAACGAGCATGTCGAACGGTTCGACTGGCACTCCGGTGTTGGTTTCGCATCTGTTGTGCGGATCGTTCGGGTCTAACAGGGCTGGCCTTGCGCCCATTGCTTTGGCGAGGTGACGTTCGAACGCGTCGAGTCCGACGGTGAGATTGATGGTGAACCCTGTGCCGGTGCCTTCTGAGTCTGAGCTGGCGGCTTTGAGGAAGATCGCAAGCAGTGCGTCCATCCGGCGTTGTGGGTCGGTGCGGTCCATCAGATGCGCAGCCATCGCATCGCCGTGCACGGCACGACCGATTTCCCAGTCGGGCATCCATTCGGACTTCGCGAACGCCTCCAGGATTTCTTTCATCTGCAGGCCTTGGGCGAGACCGCACACGGCGTCGAGGAAGAACTGGTCGCCCACGATCGACCCGGAAGCCTTGCGGTTCCGGTGCGTGCGGTCGCTGTCTTTGTGGGCGCCGTCCTCATCAGCAACGCGTTCCCAACCGGCCAACAGGCACACGTAGTCGTCGTAATCCAACACCGCTGCCTGACCGACCAACAGTTCCTCACCATCAGCCAAGTGTTCCTTCACGCGCGGGTTGGCGACCACGTGAGTCAAGGCATGCATCTGGGCGACACCCATGTCTCCGCGGGCGGCCATCTCTGCAGCAGAGTCGAAGGTGGCCAGCATCGTGCCGGCCCTCACGAACCTGGCAGCTTCGGCCCCTGACCAGTTGCACGCTGCTTTGCCCCACGCTTTGGGGGTCCGGTGTTTGTCGGCCGCAAACACACTGTCTGGGCGACCTGATGCACGAACGTCGCGATCCTCGCCTCCACAATCCGACGCTCGCAATCCAGCTCGCGCACGAACGCCTCAGCCTCCGCCGGCGACATTGC
>JAYVVY010000334.1:0-6137 GCA_043786575.1 Ilumatobacteraceae bacterium | reverse complement strand
GGCCCACTGGGTGCTGTCCACGTGTCGAAGCCCGTTGTCGGGCCTGCGAGCGCCCAGCGGCCGGCGTGCATTGCAACCGCCGGCGACTGCTCGTAGTGGAACAGTCGTGCGGCAAGTTGCAGAAGAATTTGTGGCTGGGCGTCGCCGCCCATGGTGCCGAACACGGCTGCTAGAGCGCCTTCGCGGGTGGCGAGCGCGGGCGACAACGTGTGGGGAGGACGAGTGCCGGGCGTCAGCTCGGCGGCGTGGCCGGGCTCCAAGCTGAACCCCAGCCCCCGATTGTGCAGGTTGATCTGGGTGTTCGGCTCGACCAGCCAGGACCCAAAGCCCGACGCGTTCGACTGGATCAGCGAGATGCCCATTCCGTTGGCATCGGTGGCGCAGAGATAGGTGGTGTCGCCATGGCGTGACACCATCGGCCAGTCCGTTGCCCGTTCGGTATCCAGCAGATGTGTTCGGGTGGCAATCGCGCTCAGTAGCGACTGCCCGTCGGCGGCGGCATGCAGGACTGATGGGCGATCGAAGCCAGCGACCTTGGCTGCTTCGATGAGGAGGTGAGCGCAGTGCTCGTCGTCGGCGTCCATCGGCAGCGCGAGGTTGCTCGCCAATGCCGCGGCACCCAGCGTGAGGTACCCCTGCGAGTTGGGCGGAATCGTCCATAGGTCCACACCCCAGGCATGAGCGGAGAGCGGAGTCACCCACTCTGCGTGGCTGTGGGCGAGGTCCTCGCGGGTGAACCAGTTGCCGCCAAGCTCGCGCAATCCCTCTCCGAACTTGCCCTCGTAGAACGCTTCGCGACCACCGGTAGCGACGGCGCGCAGTGCGTCAGCAACCTCCGGACGGCGAACTCGAGCACCCGGCCGGCTGGCCTGGCTGCTGAGTTCGGAGAGGTTTTCTCGACCCTGCGGGTCGAGACGGGAGAGTGACCCGACCAGCAGCGGGCTGGCTGGAAAGCCATCCTCGGCGAACGCGATTGCCGGCGCAAGCAACGCCGCCATGGGCAACGTGCCGAAGCGGTTGTGGAGCGCCCACCAACCGTCGACACAGCCAGGAACAGTGACGGTGCGGACGTCGTGACGAAACGGCATCGCTGTGTGGCCGTCCACCCTCAGCACGTCTGCGCTCGCGCCGCTGCCCGAGCGTCCGCTGGCATTCAGCGCGTGCACATTTGATCCATCGTGAACGAGCGCGAAGAGGTCGCCGCCCATGCCGCAGAGATGCGGGGAGGTGACGGCGATTGCCGCATTCGTGGCGATCGCAGCGTCGACAGCGTTGCCACCCGCCGCCAGGATTGCCGCGCCTGCCTGCGTCGCGAGAGCGTCGGCGCTTGCAACCATGTGGTGCGGTGAGCGAGTGGTGTTGAACGGCAGGCTCACGACCAGATACCTCTTGTCTCAAACACGTCCTTCAGGATCAACGGTCTATCGGTCATGATTCCGTCGACGCCAAGGTCTAACAGGCGGTGCATTTCGACGGGCTCGTCGATGGTCCATACGTGCACCTTGATTCCCAGCTCGTGGGCCTTCGAGAGGAACCTTTCGTTGACCACGGTGATCGGGCCTTGGCGTGAGGGCACCTGCGCCGCGTTGGCCGCAGCGCGGCGTGGCGCGCCGAAGCGAAGCGAGGCGACATCCCCGGGGGTCAGTGCGGTGCACAGCTTGTCGCCCAGCAGCGCCTTGAGTTGGCGCATTCGCCGGCCGCTGAAGGCCCCGACGCAGACGCGGTCAAGCGCATCGCAGCGAGTGAGTGCGGCAACGAGTGCGGGGATGGCAGTGTGTGTCTTGCAGTCGATATTGACGCGCAGATTGGGCCAGGTTCCGAGCATGTCTTCGAGCAACGGGATTGGTGCCGCACCGTCAACCAACGCCATCTTCACCTCGCTCCACGGCAGATCGCTGATCCGGCCAGCGCGGCCGCATGCTCGGCCGAGGTCGTTGTCGTGAAAGGCAACCAGCACACCGTCGGCGGTCACCTGCACATCAGTCTCGACATAGCGATAGCCGGCGTCGACCGCGTACTGGAACGCTGGCATCGTGTTCTCCGGCACGTCGCTGGCACCGCCGCGGTGAGCGAAGGGGATAGGCCCATCCCATTCGAGGTAGGGGTGGAGGCGCGCACTCATCTGGCCCAGTATCGTCGCTGAGATGACCGATGTGATCACTGTCCGTTCGCCTTTCGACGATTCCATCATTGGCGAGATCCCCGCGCAGACCGCTGCCGATGTTGATCGGGCGGTGGCCATTGCGAAAGCGGCGCTGCACTCGAACCCGTTGCCGCTGTGGAAGCGCGCTGAGATTCTCGATCGAGCGGCCGCTCGGTTGACCGAGCGACGTGAGGAGTTCGCCCAGATCGTCGCTCGGGAAGCGGCCAAGCCAATCAAGACTGCGCGGGTGGAGGCGGAGCGCGCCGCGGGCACGTTTCAGTTCGCGGCCGCGGAGGCCCGCAAGCTGGGCGGCGAGATGATTCCGCTCGACGCCATCCCGGCTGGGGAAGGCAAGCTGGGCTTCACGTTGCGCATCCCGATTGGGGTCGTTGGCGCGATTGCACCGTTCAACTTTCCGCTGAACCTGGTGGTCCACAAGGTCGGTCCGGCCATCGCCGCCGGTTGTCCGGTGGTGTTGAAGCCGGCCAGCCAGACGCCGTTCAGCAGCATCGCGCTGGCCCAAATGTTGATTGAGGAATGCGGGCTGCCGGCGGAATACCTGCAGGTCATCACCGGTGGTGGCAGCACCGTCGGCAACGCAATCGTGGACCACCCTGACATCGCTCTGATCACCTTCACCGGTTCACCGGAAGTCGGCTGGGGCATTCGCGCACGGGCACCGCGCAAGCGGGTCGGGCTGGAGCTGGGCAACAACGCGCCGTGCATCATCGAGGCCGATGGAGACTGGAGAACTGCCGCCGCCAAGATCAAGATGGCTGGGTTCAGCCACGCCGGCCAGAGCTGCATCAGCACGCAGCGCGTCTTGGTGCACCGCTCGATTGCCGACGAGTTCACCGCGGCGTTGGTCGAACACGTCAAAACGTTGGTCGTGGGCGACCCTATGGATGAGGCCACTGACGTCTCGGCGCTCATCTCGCGCAGCGAGCGCGACCGGGTCGCTTCGTGGGTGGAGGAAGCCCGTGCTGCGGGGGCCACTGTCGCTACCGGTGGGGCGCTCACTGCCGACGGTGTCTTGCTACCGACCGTCATTGCCAACGCCACGCCCGACCTCAAGGTCTGCTCGCAGGAGGTGTTCGGCCCCGTCGTGGCGGTGACCGCGTACGACACGCTCGACGAAGCGATCGCGTTGGCCAATGACACCAAGTTCGGTCTGCAGGCTGCCATCTTTACCTCCGACATTTCAAAGGCGCTGTTGGCCGTGAAGTCGCTGGACTTCGGTGGCGTGTTGGTGAATGAGGTGCCTACCTGGCGTGCCGACCAGCAGCCGTATGGTGGCCTGCGCGACAGCGGTAACACTCGTGAGGGGCCGGCATACAGCGTGAAAGAGATGACGGAGATCCGTATGGTCGTGCTGTCCTCATGACGCTTCGTTGGGGAGTGCTCGGCGGGTCCAGCCACATCTATCGCAAGAGTCTTCTGCCTGCGTTCATCGCAGCTGGCCACACCGTTGTCGCCGAGCCCAGTCGTGATGGCGAGTCACTGGCGCCGTACGAGGCGATGCTGGCTCGAGATGACGTCGATGCGGTCTACAACCCACTGCCCAACTACCTGCACGCAGAGTGGACGCACAAGGCGCTCGATGCCGGCAAGCATGTGCTGTGTGAGAAGCCGCTGACGCTCTCCCCGGCCGACACCATCGAAGTCTTCGATCACGCCGAGGCGGCGGGGCTGACCGTGTTGGAGGCCTACATGTGGCCTCATCACCCGCGGGCGCGCCGTCTGCTGCAGTTGGCTCGTAGCGGCGCCCTTGGCTGGCTGCAGAATGGACGTGCGGCGTTCAGCTGGCCGATGGACATGGCCGGTGGCGACCACCGCCTGGACCTACGCGGAGCCGGCGCGCTGTTCGATGTGGGCATCTATTGCCTCGCCCCGTTCATGCTGATGGCGCGTCGTGACGCATTTGTCGTCGGAGCGAACGCGGTGCGCAACATGGCCGGCGTCGATGTTGCGATGACCGGCTGGGTCGATTGGGGCGCAGGCTTCGGTAGCTCGTTCGCTGTCTCGTTCGAGGCGCCGCCGCATCGCTCCATGGCGGTCACCGGCAGCGAAGCGGTGGTCACCGTTCCGGGCTGGCACGCTCCTGGGCCGCTCGATCGCAGCGAGCTGATCATCGAACGGCGCGACTGCGCGGTCGAGACCCTGGAGTGCGAGGGCGGCGAGGCGTACACCGACATGGTCCGCCACTTCGCAGACGTAGTGGCTGAGAGCGCCGAGCCAGTCTTCGGCCGCACCGAAAGTCTCCGCCTTGCCGACGTGCTCCAACGCCTTCACATCGCCAGCGCCCACTAGGCACCGTTCGGCAAGCCCTAGATACTGCGGCCGGCGGCTTTCCAGTACTCGTCTTTGAGCAGGCGCTTGTAGAGCTTGCCGGTGGGGTGGCGAGGGAGTTCGTCGCGGAAGTCGATCGAGCGCGGGCACTTCACGTCGGCCAGCTGCGAGCGGCAGAACGCGATGAGCTCCTTGGACAATGCCGCGGCCTCCTCGTCCGATGCAGGCATCGTGACGGGCTGGACGACGGCCTTCACTTCTTCGCCGAAGTCATCGTTGGGTACGCCGAACACTGCGACATCAATGACCTTCGGGTGCGTAACGAGAGCGTTCTCGGCTTCCTGCGGGTAGATGTTCACGCCGCCGGAGATGATCATGTACGCCTTGCGATCGGTGAGGTACAAGAAGTTGTCGGCGTCGAGGTAGCCGACGTCGCCCAGGGTGCTCCACGGCTGGCTGGGGTGGCGCGAACTCTTCGTCTTCTCGGCGTCGTTGTGGTACTCGAACTGAGCGCCACCCTCGAAGTACACGGTGCCGGATTCGCCCTGCGGCAGGTCGTTGCCTTCCTCGCCGCAGATGTGCACTACACAACCGATGGGCGTGCCGACCGTGCCCGGATGCGCCAGCCACTGCAGGCTGTTGCAGTACACGAACCCGTTGCCTTCGGTGCCTGCGTAGTACTCGTGGATGATAGGACCGAACCACTCGATCATCTGCTGCTTCACCGGCACCGGGCACGGGGCAGCGGCGTGGATGACGCATTGCAGCGAGGACACGTCGTACTTGGCGCGCACGTCGGCGGGCAGCTTCAGCATGCGGATGAACATCGTCGGCACAACCTGGCTGACCGTCGCGTGGTGCTCCTGCACCAGCGCCAGGTACAGCTCGGGATCGAAGTGTTCCATCGCGACCACCGTGCACCCGAGTTGCTGCGCCGCCATACAAAAGCGCAGTGGAGCAGCGTGGTAGAACGGCGCGGGGGAGAGGTAGACGCTCTCGCCGGTGACGCCGAACAGCATGGTGAGTAGCGGCGAGATTCCATTGGAGGTTGTCTCCAATGGGTGCTCCGCAAACGCTTTCGAGACGCCCTTGGGCTGCCCGGTGGTGCCCGATGAGTACAGCATGTCGGTGCCCGCGATGCGCTCTCCTTCGAGCGGCGTCGAGGGCTGGTCGGCGACAGCTGCCTCGTACGAGTCATAGCCCTCCACGACGCCATCGACCATCAGCCGCACGCCCACGTTGGGCGTTGCGGCGACGATCTCGGTGGCCTGGTCGGCCTTGTAGTGCGATGTGATGAACACCTTCGCCGCGCAGTCGTTGAGGATGTAGCCGAGCTCGCCACTGGTGAGGCGGCTGGAGGTGCACGTGTACACGGCTCCGGCGTAATGGCAGCCCCAGACAATCTCCATGTAGCGGTCGTGGTTCTCCATGCAGACGGCCACGTGGTCGCCCGGTTGCACACCGCCCGCGCGCAGTAGGTGGCTGAGCCGATTGGCCGCAGCATCGAGCTGCGCGAAGGTCTGCGTGTAGCCGCTACCGCCCATGATGATGGCGGGCTTGTCGGGATGAGTGTTCAGGAACGCGCCAGGAAACATGGCGGCGAACGTAGCCGACGGTACGTTCACGGCATGGATCCGGCGGCCCGCTTCGCAGAACTGGTCAATCGGCCAGCTTCCGAGACGCATCTCGACATGATGACGGCCCT
>JAYVVY010000333.1:0-9741 GCA_043786575.1 Ilumatobacteraceae bacterium | reverse complement strand
GCAGCGACGCCGTGCCGTCGAGCGCAGCCTGGAAGCCGTCGAGCGGTTGGCCTCGCTGGTCGAGCGCCACCGCCACGTCATCGAGGTGCGGCACAACGAACTCCTCGATATCCGGCGGCGGCAGAGCGACGAAGTGCGCGGCATCGCCCAGCGGTTGGATGCCCTTCGCCGTCGCCGGGGGGCGGCCGAGAAGGAGCTGGAAGAAAGTCGCGAGCGCATGCGCCGCGTGGAGATCGACGAGGCCGAGGTGCGCATGCGCATGGAGGGTGCCGTCGAGGCCCTGCGACGCGACCACGACCTGGAGCCAGCAGCGGCTGAGGCTGCGCAGCTGCCTGCCGTTGCAGAGGGGGTCGCCGAGGGCACCAACCCCGCTGCGCGCGTTCGCGACCTGGAACGCGAGTTGCGGCTGATGGGGCCCATCAACCCACTCGCGTTGGAGGAGTTCAACGAACTCCAGGAGCGTCACCGCTTCCTAGAGGAGCAGCTGGGAGACGTGCGCAACACGCGCCGCGATCTGATGCGTGTGATCAAGGCTGTCGACCTCGAGATTCAGACGGTGTTCGCCTCGGCTTTTGCCGATGTCAGTTCGCACTTCACCAGCCTGTTCGCGACGTTGTTCCCCGGCGGCGTTGGCCGCCTGATCCTCACCAACCCCGACGACCTGCTGAACACTGGCGTCGAGGTGGAGGCCAAGCCCAGCGGCAAGAACGTAAAAAAGCTGTCGCTGCTGTCCGGTGGAGAGCGCAGCTTGACTGCACTGGCCTTTCTGTTCGCCGTGTTTCGCAGCCGCCCATCTCCGTTCTACGTGATGGACGAAGTGGAAGCGGCGCTGGACGATGTCAACCTGCACCGCTTCCTCGGCCTGGTCCACGAGTTCCGTCGTGAAGCCCAGCTACTGATTGTCAGTCACCAGAAGCGAACCATGGAAGCCGGTGACAGCCTTCTTGGTGTCACCATGCAGCCGGGCGGTTCGTCGAAGGTCGTTGTCGAAAAGGTCAGCACCATCGCGTAGGAGCGATGAGCAGGTCTCACCGTCTGCTCGGCGGGTTGGGCTAGCCTCTCGGATTCAACGGCCATACGGACTGCCTGATCTCATGTCGAACCTCACACCCCCCGCTATCCAACTCGTCGGCCTCCGCAAGTCGTTCGGCGTCGGCGAGCACGAGGTGGTCGCAGTCAGTTCCGTCGATCTGAGTATTGAAGAGGGCGAGTTCTTCTCGCTGCTCGGCCCGTCCGGCAGCGGCAAGACCACCGTGTTGCGCATGATCGCCGGCTTCGAGAGTCCTACTGCGGGCGCAATCCTGTTACAGGGTCGCGAGGTCACTGGGCTGGCGCCGTTCGACCGCGACGTCAATACTGTCTTTCAGGACTACGCACTCTTCCCGCACATGACCGTGCTGCAGAACGTGGAGTACGGCCTCAAGGTCAAGAAGATCGGCAAGAGCGCTCGCCGTGGGCTGGCCAACGAGATGCTGGAGTCGGTGCGCCTCGGCGATTTCGGTCACCGCAAGCCGCATCAGCTCAGCGGCGGTCAGCGTCAGCGGGTCGCCTTGGCGCGGGCGCTCGTCAATGCGCCGAAGGTCCTGTTGCTCGACGAGCCGTTGGGGGCCCTCGACGCGAAGCTCCGCGAGGAGATGCAGGTCGAACTCAAAGCGATTCAGCGCGAAGTTGGCATCACATTCGTGTTTGTCACGCACGACCAGGGCGAGGCGCTCAGTATGAGCAACCGAATTGCGGTGTTCAACCACGGCCGCATCGAGCAGGTCGGCACTCCGCGCGAAATTTACGACAAGCCAGAAACGTCGTTCGTCGCTGGTTTCGTCGGCACCAGTAATGTGCTGTCGGCGGCGCTGTCACATGAGCTGATGGGCGTCGAGGCCGTACATAGCGTCCGTCCTGAACGTATCCGTATCGTGCACGAGATCGCATCCGATGGAGAGATTTCCGTCTCAGGCGTCGTCAGCGACCTGCAATATTTGGGTGCGGACAGTCGCATCCGCGTCGACCTTCCGGGCGGCGAACACCTTCTCGCCAGCGTGCCGAGCGACGGGCTCGTTGGAGTTGCCATGGGCGGTCCCATCCGCCTGGCGTGGTCGCGATTCGCGGCATACACAGTCGAAGACACCAACACCTCAGAAGGGGAGACGAATGAGGACCACTAGAACCGCAATGGCGCTGCTTGCGTCGTTGTCAATCGTCATCGCTGCGTGCGGCGACGACTCCAGCGATACGGCCAGCACCTCGGCCGATACCGCTGCTACCGAAACAACCACCGCCGACACGGCAGCACCCGAGACCACCGTTGCCGAGACCACCGACACCGCAACACCGGACACAACCGGCGGCGAAGTCGATTACATGTGGACGCCCAACGCCGACCTGCTGGCCGAAGCCGAGGGCCAGCTCAATGTCGTCGCGTGGGCCGGGTATGCCGAAGACGGCTCCACGGACCCCGCGTATGACTGGGTGACACCGTTTGAGGACCTCACCAGCTGCTCCGTCAACGTCAAGACCGGTGCCTCCAGCGACGAGATGGTGCAGCTCATGCAGAGCGGCGAATACGACGGCGTGTCCGCTTCGGGCGACGCTACACAGCGCCTGATCGCCGGCGATGAAGTTGTCGCGATCGACACCGCCGAGTACTCCAGCTACGCCGACATCTTTGAAGGCCTGAAGCTGCAGCCCTGGAACTCCGTCGACGGCACGCCCTACGGCATTCCTCACGGTCGTGGCGCCAACCTGCTGGTGTACAACACCGAAGCATTTGCGGATGCTGCCCCGGATTCGTGGAGCGTCATGTTCGAGCCGGGCAGCCCGGCCGACGGTGCCATCTCGGTCTATGACAGCGCCATCTACATCGCCGACGCCGCCGTGTATCTGATGGCTACCCAGCCCGACCTGGGCATCACCGACCCGTACGCGCTCGACCAGACGCAGTTCGATGCGGCGATTGCTCTGTTGAGCGACCAAAAGGCGCTGACCAGCCAATACTGGGGCGACTACACCGTCCAGCAAAGCTCGTTGGAGAACGGCGACGTGCTGGCCGGCACCACGTGGCAGGTCATCGTCAACCTGGCGCAGGCCAACGGCGCCAAGATCGACGCCGTGAAGCCCGTCGAGGGTGCCACCGGTTGGTCTGACACGTGGATGCTGTCGGCCAAGGCGGCCAACCCCAACTGCATGAAGCTGTGGATGGACTGGATTGCCTCGCCGTGGGCCAACTCGCAGGTTGCGGTGTGGTTCGGTGAAGCACCCAGTAACGCCAAGTCGTGCGAGCTCGACGGCATGGCCGAGCACTGCGACACCTTCCACGCGTCTGACGACGCCTACTGGGAAGACGTCTGGTATTGGACCACCGCCACCGAGGAGTGCCTGGATGGCCGTACCGACGTGAAGTGTGTGCCCTATACCGAATGGGTGGATGCTTGGACGACACTCCGCACCTGAGCGACGGTGAGGTCCTGACCGACACGAACTCGGGAGGGAAGGCCGCAGGGCCTTCCCTCCCGTTTCGTGGCGTCAATCGCGCCTTTCATGGGCGTCGTCGCCTTGGCGTGGCCAGCACCCTGGGCCTCCCACTGCTGTGGATGCTGGGGGTGTACGTCGGCTCACTGCTGTTGCTGATGGTGAGTTCGCTCTACGAGTTGGATTCAGCGACGCAGAAGCCCAGTGACACCCTGACGCTGGCCAACCTCAGCGACGCATTCACCAACTCCAGCGTGATCTGGGTGATGGTGCGTACCACCATCTTGGCCGTGGCGGTCACGGTGATCTGTTTCCTCATCGCGATGCCGGTGTCGTTCTTCATCTCCAAGATTGCGTGGCGTCGCGCTCGGCGCGGTCTGGTGGTCGCAATGCTGATGCCGCTGTGGGCGGGCTATCTCGTCAAGGGCTACGCGTGGCGCGCCATGGTGGCGCCGGCCGGCGGCCGCTTTGCGGCCAACGGCAAGGGTGGTGGCGGTTTCCTCGACAGCACGTTCGGCTGGACGCCGGGCTACGGCCGAACGGCCATTGTGATCACGCTCGTCTACTTCTGGTTGCCGTACATGGTGCTACCCATTTACGCGGGTATCGAGCGCCTTTCACCGTCACTGCTTGATGCCGCCGGCGATCTCGGCGCCAAGCCATTCCGCACGTTCCGCTCGGTGATGTTGCCACTGTTGTTACCAGCGGTCGCGGCTGGCTCCATCTTCACGTTTTCGCTCACGCTCGGCGACTACATCGTTCCGCAGTTGGTCAACAATGGCAAAGAGAAGTTCATGTTCGGCACGCTGATCAACAGCACCTTGGGCGCGCCCAACCAACCGCTTGCTGCTGCGTACACGCTGTGGCCGCTGTTGATCGTTGTTCTCTACCTGTTCGCGATGAAGCGCCTCGGCGCCTTTGAGAATCTCTGATGACTGGAGGACTGTGATGCGGCTGTCTCGGTTCTCGCGAGCATCTCTGTGCGGCATGACCGTGCTCACCCTGGTGTTTCTGTACCTGCCGTTGCTGGTCGTTGCTCGGCTGTCGTTCAACCCACAAAAGTCGGTGTCGTGGCCCGGCTGGCGCGGCTACACCACCTCGTGGTGGGGGAAGGCGTGGGAAGCGGAAGGCCCGCGCGAGGCGTTGCTGAACTCGTGCAAGGTTGCGTTTGCCTCGATGCTGATCGCGCTCGTGCTCGGCAGCCTTGCCGCGTTTGCGATGACCCGGTTCAAATTCTTTGGCAAGACGTCGGTGTCGTTCCTGCTGGTGCTACCGATTGCGCTGCCTGGCATCGTCACCGGCATTGCATTGCAGAACACGTTCTCGCGCACCATCGACCTGGGGCTGTTCTCGTTCAGGGTCGGCTTCGGTTTCCACTCGCTGATCATCGCCCACGCCACCTTCTGCGTGGTCGTCGCGTACAACAACGTCGTGGCTCGGCTGCGCCGCTCGTCGCCCAACCTGCTGGAGGCATCGGCAGACCTTGGTGCGCACGGCACGCAGACTTTCCGCTACGTGACCTTCCCGCTTGTCCGTTCCGCGTTGGTCGCGGGCGGGATCTTGGCATTCGCGCTCAGCTTCGACGAGATCGTCGTCACTACTTTCACCGCTGGCTCCGGCTTCGAGACGCTGCCGGTGTGGATCTACGCCAACTTCAGCCGGCCCAACAACGTGCCGCTGGTCAACGTGATGGCCACGTTCGTGATGTTGGTCTCGATTCCGCTGGCATGGCTGGCCCAACGTCTCAGCGACGGCGGGGCCGAGTCCTGAGCGCCAAGTCGTCAGCGCCCAGGGCTGAGCGACGGAGCGCGACACGGATAGCGTGACGACGTCATGTTGTGGATCTATTTCGTACTCATCGTTGCCGTACTGGTCTTTGGTTTCGGCGTCGTCCTTGTCAATCGTCGTCGGTCGACTGTGCCCGCCGCGCCAGTTCGCCCGGCATTGCCGCAGAAGCCGGCGCCGGTTCCGGCGCCCGTGGAGGCCGAGCCAGACGCAGTCGCCGACGACACGGTTGTTGAATACGACACGGTTGGTGAGGCGCCGCAAGAGTTCGAGCGGCCCAACTTTCGGTCGCGGATGTCGAAGGCTAGGTCTGCCTTCACCGGCGCATTGCTGGGCATTGCCGGGCGCACCGGCATCACCAACGAGACGTGGGACGACTTGGAAGAGGCGCTGTTGCGCGCCGACGTTGGCGTACGCGTCACCGACGAGCTGTTGGGTGGCCTGCGGGCACGTGTAAAGGCCAAGGAGATCACCGAGCCGGGTCAGTTGTTGACTGCGCTGCAGGTGGAGATGACCTCGCGCCTGGAGGGTGCGGACCGTTCGCTGCACCTTGAGCCTGGCGACCCTGACAGCCCCAACGTTTGGCTGTTTGTAGGCGTCAACGGTGTGGGCAAGACCACCACCATCGGCAAGGTTTCGGCATTGCAGCACGAAGCGGGCGTGAGCGTGCTGATGGCGGCGGGCGACACATTCCGTGCCGCCGCCGCCGAACAGCTCACCACCTGGGCCGAACGCAGCGGTGCAGAAATCGTGCGCGGCAATGAGGGTGGCGACCCCAGCGCCGTCATCTTCGACGCCATTGAACGCGCGGGCGCTCGTGGCATTCAGCTGGTGCTGGCTGACACCGCGGGCCGGCTGCACACCAAGACCAATCTGATGGACGAGTTGCGCAAGGTGCGCCGCGTCGCCGCCAAGGGCAAGGGTCGCGTCACCGAAGTGTTGCTGGTGATCGACGCCACGACCGGCCAGAACGGGCTCACCCAGGCGCGCGAGTTTGGCGACGCAACCGACGTCACTGGCGTGGTGTTGACCAAGCTCGATGGCTCGGCCAAGGGCGGCATTGTCTTCGCAATCGAAACCGAGCTGGGCCTTCCGGTGAAGCTGGTAGGACTCGGCGAGACCATTGGCGACCTGGTGCCCTTCGAACCGAGCGAGTTCGTGGCGGCGCTGGTCAGCCTCGACTGAAATTCTTGGGAACCGAAGGGATACCTCGCACCGTCGAATCAGTTGAACGACGTGCACCGCACTGGTGCCGGCACTCCACCCCTCACTGAGAAGGAACCATCACCATGCTTCGCTCACGCCGCCTCGCCTTCGCCGCCGCCGCCCTCCTCGTTGGACTCTCTGCATGTGGCGATTCCAGCCAGCGGACTGTGGCTGGCAACTCGCCTGTGGTCATCCAGATGGGCGGCGGGTCCTCCGGCAGCGGCACGGAGGCCGCGTCGGCCGACAAAATGATGGCGCCGATGCAGGACATCACGTTTGTGTTCGACGGCGACGCGTCCACGCTCGGCAACGCTGGCTCCGCGTGGACCCTGCCCGCTGGGGTCTCGCCCGACGCTGCACGCATTGCACAGCTGGCCGAGCTCTTGGGTGTTGAGGGCGAGCTACGAGAACTGCCCGCCGAGCAGGGCGGAGGCTGGATGATCGGTGCCGCCGACTACAGCACAGCAACCTTGACAGTCAGCGCCGATGGCATGTTGAGCTGGTGGTTCAATCCGACCCCCTCGCCCGTCGTCGAATCGACGGCATCGTGTGTGGCAACTGGGTATGCGGCGGATGAAGCGGCCACAACCGAAGTGGTCGGACCAGTGACCACTGAGGAGATCGTGGTAGCCCCGCCCGAGGGAAGTTACCAGGAGTGCCCGCAACCGCAGCCACCGGCAAATGTTCCGGATGAGGCGACGGCGCTGTCAAGCGCGAAGCAGTTGTTCGCCGACATGGGCTACGACAACACCACCTACGAGTACGAGGTCTACGCAGACGAGTGGGGCGCCAACGTCACCGCCTACCTGCTGCTGAACGGCGTGCGCAGCCCAATCTCGCTGTCCGTCGGCTATGGCGCCGACACCTCAGTGACATGGGCCTCTGGCTCGTTGGCCACGCCGGTGCCAGCAGGGGAGTACCCGCTCGTCGGCGTCGACGGTGGGGTCGTCCGACTGAACGACCAGTCCGGTCAGTGGGGCGGCTACTGGGGTGGTCCGATGGCGATGGCCCGCATGGAGGGCGGCGCTACCGGGAGCGCTGCTGATTCGGTCAATTCGGAAATAGTCATTGCTGCGGCCGACACTGTCGTCCCTGGCGACGTCACTGACAGAGCTACAGACAACCCTGCGGACCTCGTAACAGGTGCAGACGTTAACGCCCAACCGACAATGATTGGCACCACCGGCGCTGCGCCGACGGACGTAGTGGACCCGGCCGCTGCCAGCCAGATGGTCCCGTGCGATTCCGCGGCCGATTGTGGCTACGAGCTGCCGCCACTGGAGCCCGTCACCATTCACCTCACAGGGGTGACGATGGGGATGACGATGGTGTGGGCTGCCGACAACACCGTCTGGCTGGTGCCCGCATACTCGTTCAGCGCCGATGACGGCGGCCAATACATTGTGATTGCCGTCGACGACAGCTTCATCCAGCTGCCCGCCCCGTACCCCGTTGATTCAGTACCGGTGGAGACAGTCCCGGCAGAGACCGTTCTGGTTGAGCCGACTGACACCGTTGTTGACGCCACGCGGGCCGCCGCCGAGGACGTCGGCAAGTCAATCGTCGGGTTGCCGATCGACGAAGCCATTGCGATCGCTGAATCCGCCCGCTTCACCGTCCGAGTCACGACGCTCGATGGGGTAGCGCAGGCATCCACCGCTGACGCTCGAACCGATCGTTTGAACGTGTCGGTAGTCGACGGCGTCGTGACAGGCATCGACAGCATCGGCTGACGCATCCGAGTCGTCGTCACTCACTGCGTCACTCACGGCAGGTAGCGTTTCGCCTCGCATGTTTGATTCCCTGTCCTCCCGCCTCGAAGGCATCGTCAAGCGGTTGCGCGGCAAAGGCCGCCTCACCGAAGCCGATGTCGACGAGATGCTGAAAGAGATCCGCACCGCGCTGCTAGAAGCCGACGTCAACGTCGGCGTCGTGCGCAACGTGGTCGCCCGTATCCGCGAACAGGCGGTGGGTAGCCGCGTCAGTGAGGCGCTGGATCCCAGCCAACAGGTCATCAAGATCGTCAACGCCGAGCTCACCGCGATGCTCGGTGGCGAGACGCTCAAGATCTCCTACGCCTCGCGACCCCCAACCGTCATCTTGATGGCGGGTCTACAGGGCTCGGGTAAGACCACCAACTCAGCAAAGTTGGCGCGCTGGTTCAAGAGCCAGGGCCGCCAGCCGCTGCTGGTGGGTGCAGACCTCCAGCGCCCCGCCGCCGTCGAGCAGCTGCGCACCCTCGGTCGTCAGATCGACGTGCCCGTGTTCAGCGAGCCAGGCGACCCGGTCTCCACCGCACGTCGGGGGCTTGAGGAAGCGCGTCGACTCGGCCGCGACGTGCTCATCGTCGACACCGCCGGACGCCTTTCCATCGACGCCGAGTTGATGGAAGAGGTCCGCCAGATCTCGCAAGCCGTCCAGCCCGACTACACCTTCTTGGTGATCGATGCGATGACCGGCCAGGATGCCGTTGGCGTCGCCGAAGCCTTCCACGCCACTCTCGCCATCGACGGCGTGATCATGTCGAAGATGGACGGCGACGCACGCGGCGGCGCCGCGCTCAGCGTCAAGGAAGTCATCGGCCGTCCAATTGCGTTCGCCAGCACCGGTGAGAAGCTCAGCGAGTTCGAGCAGTTCCACCCGGACCGCATGGCCGGGCGCATCTTGGGCATGGGCGACATGCTCACCCTCATCGAGCAGGCCGAGCAGGCCTTCGAAAAGGACCAGGCCGAGGCCGCTGCTACCAAGCTGATGGAAGGCGAGTTCACGCTCGAGGACTTCCTGGAGCAGATGCAGGCACTGAAGAAGATGGGTTCGCTGGGCAACCTGATGGGCATGATGCCGGGGATGCCCAAAGAGCTGAAGGGTGCCGAGATTGGCGACGACCAGCTCAAGCCGATCGAGGCCATCATCCACAGTATGACCCCGCTGGAGCGACGCAAGCCGGAACTGATCAACGGCAGCCGCCGCAATCGCATTGCGACCGGCAGTGGCACCAGCGTCGGCGATGTCAACCGCCTGGTCAAGCAGTTCGGTGAGATGCAGAAGATGATGAAGCGGATGGGCGCGATGAGCGGTGGGCGGCCCGGCAAGAAGGGGAAGAAGGGCAAGCCGGGGCGTGGTTTCCCCGGAATGCCCGGTGGCATGGGCGCCATGCCCGGAATGCCCGGCGGCGGGATGCCTGGGTTGCCCCCTGGAATGGGTGGGGCGCCGGGTGGCTTCCCCAACTTCAATTGATAGCCTTACGCAGTTCGTATTTCGATCTCGTCATCGGATTTTGTAGTC
>JAYVVY010000332.1:0-1809 GCA_043786575.1 Ilumatobacteraceae bacterium | reverse complement strand
ATCTACATCACCGAGAACGGCGCCGCGTACGACGACCCGGTGATCGATGGACGCTGTCGCGACCCACGCCGGATCGACTACCTCGACCAACATCTTCACGCACTGAAGGCAGCGATGGACGCCGGCGTCGACGTGCGCGGCTACTACCAATGGTCGCTGATGGACAACTTCGAATGGTCGCTTGGTTACGACAAGCGCTTCGGCCTGGTACACATCGACTTCGACACCCTGGAACGCACCCCACGCGACAGCGCGTACTGGTACCGCGACGTCATTCGAGCCAACGCCATATAACTCAAATGGGGGGTTTCGAGCACTTGGGAGGGCTCGGGCTGGGAACCCTCCATCCGCCTTCGGTCAGTTGGTTTTGGCTTTGACCAGGGCTCGCTGCAGCACGACATCGAGCAGGCTGAGCACCGTTTCCTTGACGGCCACACGACCGCGAGCATCGGTGCTCACCACCGGCACATGCGTGGAAATCGAAAGCGCCTCGCGCACCTCGTCGACAGCGTGGAACATCTGGCCACCGAACCGATTGACCGCCACCACGAAGGGCACGCTGCGGCTCTCGAAGTAGTCCAGCGCCGGGAACGAATCCTCGATGCGGCGGCTGTCGACCAGCACGACTGCGCCGAGCGCCCCCTGGATCAGGTCGTTCCACATGAAGCCGAAGCGGTCCTGCCCGGGCGTACCGAACAGGTAGAGCACGATGGCATCGTCGACAGCTACTCGGCCGAAGTCCATGGCCACCGTTGTGGTGGTCTTGGTGCCCACGTCGCCACGGTCGTCGATGCCCTCGCCAAAGGTGGTCATCGCCGCCTCGGTCGTCAGTGGCGTGATGTCGGAGAGCGCTCCAACGAAGGTTGTCTTGCCAACGCCGAAGCCGCCGGCAATGACGATCTTGACCGGGATGGGGCCGGTTGCAAATGGTCGGGTAGGAGTTTCAGAGACTACGGACACCGGCAATCAACCTTGTGATCAGGAGCACGTCGTCAGCGACGTTCGCGCTCGGCTGGAAAGACTCCAACATTCCTTCGGATACCAGATCCGCTGCTACCACTCGCACAACTCCGATCGGAACCCGCAGGAGCGCCGCCAATTCGGCAACTGATTGCGGATCCGACTGGCAGAGCCGCAAGATCTCTGCACGTTCGAACTTCATTGCCGTCAGCGCTTCGCGACCGACGCCTGTGGCTTGCAACATGGTTTCGAACTCGAGCACACCGCTGGCATGCGACCGTCCGCCCGTCATCGCGTACGCCCGAACTCCGCCGGCCGCAGCCGAGTGGTCTTCCTCTACCGACGCACGTTCCAGCGGCCGCTTCCGGTCGAGGAACGGGCGTACTAACTGTGCGTTCGACTCGTCCGCGCCGAGTGGTTCCATGTCACACCGAAACCAACGAGTTCTTCAACTCGGTGATCAGGGTGGGGGTCAGCTGAGCGCCCACCCGCTCGACAAGAAGGGTGATCTCGAAACCGACGAGGCCAAGATCGCAATCGCGGGCCGTCACGACGCCAAGTGTTGAGCCACCCGAGATTGCACTGACGAACATGTACGCGCCGACCATTTCTACGAGCACCTGCATGACCTGGCCCTTAGCCAGTTCATTGGCAGCACCGTGAGCCAGCGCACGAATACCCGTGATGATGGCAGCCATCTTGTCGGCTGAACCTCGTTCCAGCTGAGTGCTCATGGCAATGAGTAGCCCGTCGGATGACACTGCGACCGCCTGCTCGACGCCCGGGGTGCTGCGCACGAAGTTGGCCATCAGCCAATTGACGTTGTTCGCTTTTTCTGAAAGTGACATG
>JAYVVY010000331.1:0-7417 GCA_043786575.1 Ilumatobacteraceae bacterium | reverse complement strand
GCCGCACAGGGCGACGATGCAGCAGCGGCTCAGCGAAGCGGCGGGTGCACCCGTCACCGTCAAGGGCCGCCGGGCCGAGGGCCTTGGCGCTCTCGGCCGTCAGGAAGGCATCGCCGTGTGGGCGGTAGCCGTGATCCAAGCGCAAGGACAAGATCGATGAAGCCAGGCAAACCAGTAGGCAACAAGGGCGGGCCGCGCGGTGCGCGCACCTCAGGTGCGGGGAAGGCCGGCGGCGGCAAGTCCGCTGGTCCCAAGTCGGCTGGCAGCAAGTCCGCGGCTGGTCCCAAGTCGGCTGGCGGAAAGTCCACCGGCGGCAAGTTCGCTGGTGGCAAGCCCGAGGCTGCCGCGGGCGGCAGGCCAGCACGCCCCGAGCGTTCCGGTGGGTCTCGTTCGGACAGCAACCGCGGCGTCACTGGCGCCCGCCAGTACGCGTCGCGAGGTGCGGGCCGCACCGGCAAGATTGCGGTGCCCGGCGACGAGCGCAATCGCCCCGTGGACAAGCCGTTGGGCGGCGAGCAGATCGAAGGCCGTCAGGCCGTGCGTGAGCTGCTGTTGGCCGGCAAGCGGCGGGTGCATGAAGTGTGGGTATCGGTCGAGCTGGATGCCGAGGGCAACCAGAACGAAGTGATCGGCGACATCGTCGATATCGCCACCACCATGCGCGTCACCGTCACCAAGGTGGCCCGCAAGCGGCTGGACGATCAGGCCCGCAGCGAAGCGCCGCAGGGTGTGTTGGCCTTCGCTGCGCCGCTGCAGGAGACCGAGCTGGCCACGCTGCTCGTCCGCAAGGGCACCAAGCAACCGTTCCTGGTGGCCGTGGACGGCGTGACCGACCCGGGCAACCTCGGCGCGCTGTTGCGCTGCTGCGATGGTGCTGGCGTGCAAGGCGTCGTACTGCCCCGCCACCGCGCCGAGCACGTGACACCAACGGTGGCCAAGGCTGCCGCCGGTGCCGTCGAGCACGTGCCGATGGCGGTGGTTGGTGGCTTGCCCGCCGCGCTGGCTCGTATCAAGGAAGCGGGTATCTGGGTCGTTGGTCTCGACGACGCGGCCGACAGGACGCTGTTCGAGATCGGCGATCTCGCGGTCGAAGGCATCTGCTTGGTCTTGGGTGCCGAAGGCGCCGGGCTCTCCCGCCTGGTGCGCGAGCGCTGCGACATGATCGTCAGCATCCCGATGCTCGGTCGATTGAGCTCGCTGAACGTCAGCGCCGCAGCCGCGCTGGCCACGTTCGAAGTCGCTCGCCACCGCGCTAGCTGAGGCGGTACGGTCCCCCGCGTGAGGATCGAGCCGTCCACCGTGCTGCGCAACAAGGCGAAGGCTGCGAGCGCGACTGGGTGGCTGCAGACCTTGCCCACTTTGGTGGACACGCTGTCGGCTGAGTGGGGCTTCACCGTCGATCACGGGTTCGCGGACGGAACCGAAGCGTTCGTGGCTGCGGTCACCATGGCCGATGGCACCCCGGCCGTGCTCAAACTGCTGATACCTCGCGCCGATGCATTCGAGAATCACGAGATCACAGTGCTGGAGCTTGCCGACGGCGATGGGTGTGCTGCGCTCCTGCGAGCGGATCCGGAGCGGCGCGCACTGCTGCTCGAGCGACTCGGCCCGTCGCTGCACGACCTCGGTCTGCCGCTGGCGCAACGCCACGAGATCCTCTGTGCGACTGCGCTGGCGTTCTGGCGACCGGTGGCGGGTAGCGGATTGCGCAGCGGCGCAGAGAAGGGCCAGTGGTTGATCGACAGCATCACCGGGTTGTGGGGCGAGCTGGGTCGGCCGTGTTCGGAGGCAGCGATTGAACTTGCGGTCGAGTGCGCGCACCAGCGAATTGCCGCCCATGACGATCGACGCGCAGTGCTGGTCCACGGAGACGTTCACGAGTGGAACACGCTGCGGGCCGGCGACGGCTTCAAGTTGATCGACCCTGACGGGTTGGTCGCGGAGCCGGAATACGACCTGGGCATCATCATGCGCGAGGACGCCGACGAGTTGCTCGCCGCGCCGTCGGTTGTGGAAGCGAGCTGGCAGCGAGCCCATTGGCTGGCGAATCGCTGCGGCCTCGATGCAGTAGCGACGTGGGAGTGGGGTGTCGTCGAGAGAGTGTCGACCGGGCTACTGGCGACAAACCTCGAGCTGCAGCCCTTCGGTCGCGACATGCTGGCCGTGTCGGACGCACTCGCTGGAGCCGCTACGAAGTGAGTCGGGTCGTTGAGTCCATTGCCCCGGCACGGTTGGGGCGCAGTTTTCGGTGGTTACTGGCCTCCTCCTGGGTCAGCAACATCGGCGACGGCATCGGGCTTGCCGCTGGGCCGCTGCTGGTGGCGTCGCAGACACACGACCCTCTGCTGGTGGCGTTAGCGGCGCTCCTGCAACGGCTGCCGTGGCTGCTGTTCGGGCTGCACGCGGGTGTCATCGCCGACCGGCTTGATCGTCGGCTGATCGTGGTAGTGGTCGACACGCTGCGCGCCACCGTATTGGTTGCGCTGTCGGTGATGATCGCCTCCGACACCATCAATGTCGCAGTGGTCTTGGCGTCGATGTTCATCATCGGCACGGCCGAAACCTTCGCCGACACGACAACTCAAACGCTGCTGCCGATGGTCGTCGAGCCGGCAGATCTTGGCCTCGGCAACTCGCGGCTGATCCTTGGGTTCATCACTGCCAACCAGCTCGCTGGCCCGCCCATCGGTGCCGCGCTGTTCGCCATCGGCATGGGCTGGCCGTTCGTGACCCACGGCATTCTCGTGGCGTTCGGCGCGCTACTGGTGTCGCGCATTGCGACGTCGAAGCCCGAGGTTTCCACCGATCGCCCGCCGGCGCGCCGACAGATTGCGGAAGGGCTGCGTTGGCTGTGGGGGCACGCGCCGATGCGCACCCTGACACTGACGATCGTGACCTTCAACGTCACGTTCGGCGCGGCATGGTCGGTGCTGGTGCTCTACGCCACCGAAACACTGGACATGGGCGAGATCGGCTTCGGACTGCTCACCACCGCCAGCGCAATTGGTGGCATCTTGGGCTCGTGGTCGTACACGTGGGTGGAGCGGCGCATCAGCCTGGCCAACATCATGCGCGGCGGACTGATCATCGAAACGCTCACCCACCTCAGCCTCGCGATCACGCGCACGCCCGCGGTCGCGGTGGTCGTGTTCTTCATCTTCGGCGTCCACACCTCCGTGTGGGCCACCACCTCAACAGCGGTGCGCCAGCGGGCCGTGCCCAACGAGTTCCAAGGTCGCGTCGGCAGCGTCTACATGATCGGCGTGCAAGGCGGTCTGGTGGTGGGCGCCGCGGTAGGTGGTGTGATCGCGCGTAGCTGGGGAGTCACCGCCCCCTTCTGGTTCGCCTTCGTCGGCTCCGCGTTGATCCTCGTGGGAATCTGGCAGGCGTTAGGCCACATAGCCCACGCCGACGTCAAGTCCCTGGATCAGTAGCCCGTTCTCGCCCGCCAAGCCGGCCCAGATGGAGGGTTCCCAGCACCTGGGGAGGGTTGGGAACCCTCCATTAACCTTTCTTCGCCCGGTTCGTGTCCACCACTTCGTGGTCGGCAACTCTGTCACACGCCTTGATGAGGGCGATCGCTCGAACGCGATGGCGGTCTCAGTGCTCCGGCAGGGTGCCGCCTGTGTGGGCGTATGTCTTGTTGGTGATCCACCACCGGCCATCAATGCGGGCCACGGTGAAGTAATCCACAAAGTCGCAACCGGAGTAGTCGTGTTCAACGAGCACCGCCATGCCGGCATCGCCCACAACATCGACCGTACGGATGTCGGTGGTGTACCCGGGCCCAGCCATGCTGGGGGCGCCCTCGACCATGCCGATGAAGTCCGTGATCGGCACGTACGTGTCCATTTCACCAATGTGCCCGAACATGCGGGCGTCAGGATGAAATGCCGCGGTGAGCTTGGACGCATCGCCGCTGGCGCCATCGATGTACAGCTGAATCAAGGCTCGCACATCGGCGATGTCCTGCAGTTGGTCGTTCATGTTTTCCTCCTAGAGCATTCCGTTCGACAATGCTCGCGCGTTCCCAGGGGCCCGCCGTACGACAGCGTCCACGCTGAGCCGGGTGCGACCGGTCGAGCGCGCCCCGCAAGCGGGGTACAGTCCAGCAACACCAAACTTTGGGGGTTGAGATGCCTGCATTTCCTGCCATCACTCACGTCGCCGTCACCGTCACGGACCTTGGCCGAAGCAGACCGTGGTACTCGGCGCTCATCGGCGCGCAGCCCGTGCTCGATGAGGACACCGGGTCGTTCCACCACGTCGTCTGGCTCATCGGGTCCACGCTGCTGGGTATTCACCAACACGCGTCGCCCTCTAGCAGCGAGCCATTCGATGAGCTACGCCCCGGGCTGGACCACGTGGCATTCGGATGTGCCAACCGAGCTGAGCTCGTGGAGTGGGAAGCACAGCTGAACTCGCTTGGTATTGCGCACGGCGGCATCGTCGACGCGCCATACGGCTCGGGGTTGTCCTTCCGCGACCCCGACAACATCGCCCTCGAGTTCTTCGCCCCACCCAGCTGAGCTCAGCCGGTTTCGCTGGTGTCGATGGTGATCGGTTCCAGCGTGGTCGCCGTTGGGATGAGGATGCTGGGGTCGAGCGTTGTGGTTGGCAACAGCGACGTCGTCGCGCTCGACCCACCGGGGCACGTGACCTTCACCACTTGCTGTCGCTCGAAGTTGAAGGTGGACTTGGCGGTGGCACCGAACAGATCGATGAAGTCGTTGAGTGACGACGTGTCTTCGGGGCAGCTGCGCTCCACCTTCGGTGCGTGCTGCACCACCCAACCGTTTTCCAACCGCACCCAACCGCCGTCCAGTAGCTCGGCCACCGCGGGCAGGTCGACGGTCGCACCTGGCACGCCCTTGATGATCGAGAACCACAGCACGCCATCACCCAGCAGGTCGGCGGCGACAGTGCACTGCGCCAGCTCGGTCAGGCGCGGACAATCGACTTCGCCCGGAGTACCAGCTGTGATGATCATTGTTCGTGTGCCGTCGACGATCAGCGCCATGTCCTTGTTGGCCCGACCGTCGACGATCGCGAAACCGGGGGGTGGTTGCACGGCGTAGACCCATGCGACCACATCAATCGTGCGATCGGGGTTGGCGGTGCCAACGTCGGCCACCGACGGACCAGCCTCCGAGTCGCGGCTCTTCGCAAACGCAACCACCACCAGCGCCAGCGCGCCGAGCGCGGCAATTGTCATCCAGTAACGCAGGGTGAAGAACTGCCGCACCGCGAGAGCGTAGGTCAGCCGACGCGAAGAGCGGCAGCAGTCGCCATCGCGGCTCGGCCGGCAGCAGCACCGATCGCGTCAAGGACGTCGTCGGTATGTGCGAGGCCAACGAACAACGCCTCGTACGCCCCGGGAGCCAAGGCCACACCCTCTGCCAGCATTGCGTGGAAGAACACCCGGAACATGGCCTCGTCGGTGGTCTTGGCTTCGGCGAAGTTGGTGGGCGCGACACCCGAACCCAACGCATCACCGAAGTACATGCCCACCAGCGTGCCCACAACGGGGAAGTTGGCGGCCAGACCCGCAGCAACGAACGCTGCCGTCAGCAACGCCGAAAGTCGCGCAGCCCGACCGCGCAGCAACGAGTACGCCTCTGGTGTGAGCAACTCGAGCGCAGCACGGCCTGCAGCGGTCGCCAATGGGTTACCCGCCAACGTGCCCGCGTGGAACACGGGCCCAAGCGGCGACAGCGTTTCCATGATGTCGCGGCGGCCACCGACGCAACCGATGGGCAGGCCACCGCCGATGACCTTGCCAAACGTGGTGATGTCGGCGCGCACATCGAACTGCTCTTGGGCGCCACCGGTACCGAGGCGGAAGCCGGTGATCACCTCGTCGAACACCAACAGTGCGCCCACGCGATTGCACTCGGCGCGCAGGCCTTCGAGGAAGCCCGGCGCGGGCGCCACCACACCCATGTTGGCGGCCAACGGCTCGACAAACACGGCGGCCACCTGGTCGTCCAACACGGGAACCACGTTGTACGGAACCACCAGTGTGTTGGCCACCGCACTGGCAGGCACTCCGGCCGTACCGGGCAGACCGAGCGTGGCGACACCACTGCCGCCGGCGGCCAGTAGCGCGTCGGTGGCGCCGTGGAAGTTGCCATGGAAGATCACGATGCGGTCGCGCCCCGTGAAGCCACGGGCCAGGCGCACCGCGGTGCTGGTGGCCTCGGTGCCCGAGTTCATCAGGCGCACGCGCTGGCAGCTGGGCACCCGAGCGACAATCTCTTCGGCCAGCAACATCTCGCCGGGCGTGGGCGCGCCGTACGAGGTGCCGCCGGCGGCGGCCGCCGTGATTGCGGCAGTGATGGCAGGGTGCGCATGGCCAAGAATGATGGCGCCGTAGCTCTGCACCAAGTCGAGGTAGCGGGTGCCCTCCACATCGAACACGTACGGGCCTTCGGCGCGATCGACGATGTAGGGCGTGCCCCCCACCGACTTGAACGCACGGATGCTGCTGTTCACGCCACCCGGAATGACCGCGCACGAGCGAGCAAAAAGGTCGGCATTCGTACGGACAGTCACAACAGGCTCCCTCATGACGACACGGCTAGGCGAACGACTCGGCGTACCAGCGAGTGAGGTACGTGAGGATGACATCGGCACCCGCACGGCGGATAGCGGTGAGTTGTTCGGTGGCGACCGCGTCGTGGTCGATCCAGCCGTTGGCCGCCGCGGCCTTGATCATCGCGTACTCACCGCTGACGTGATACGCCGCAACTGGCACATGCACGGCGGCCTTCACTGCGGCGATGATGTCGAGGTAGCTGAGCGCCGGTTTCACCATCACCATGTCGGCGCCCTGTGCGATGTCCGCCTGCACCTCCACAATCGCCTCGCGGGCGTTGCGCCAATCCTGCTGGTAGGCCTTGCGGTTGCCGCCACCGACAATCGCGCAATCGACCGCGTCGCGAAACGGGCCGTAGAGGCCGCTCGCGTATTTGGCCGAGTAGGCCAGGATCGACGTGTTGCCGTGCCCAGCGCTATCGAGCGCGGCGCGGATGGCACCGACCTGGCCGTCCATCATTCCGCTGGGCGCCACCATGTGAGCGCCGGCGTTGGCCTGCGCGACCGCGATGCGGCCATAGATTTCCAACGTCGCATCGTTGTCGACTGACGTATTCGGATCGCCCGCCGGCCCATCGAGCACGCCACAGTGACCGTGCGACGTGTACTCGTCGACGCACAGGTCGGCCATCAGCACCATCTCGTCACCGACATCGCCAGCCAAGTCCTGTAGGGCCACCTGCACGATGCCGTTCGGGTCGAACGCACCCGAACCGATCTCGTCCTTCACCGACGGCACACCGAAGAGGATGACGGCCTTCACACCGAGGTCGGCGAGCTGGCGAACTTCCTCGCGCAGGCTGGCGCGAGTGTGCTGCAC
>JAYVVY010000330.1:0-3870 GCA_043786575.1 Ilumatobacteraceae bacterium | reverse complement strand
TAACCCCCGGGGGAAACGTTAGTGCGTTTGTAAGGCTCACTTTTCCACGCACGGCAGAGAGCGCTAGCCGAGGAGGTCGCGGGCTACGTCGAGCCAGAGGTTGGTGGTCAGACGGAGGCTTTCGACATCAATGCGCTCGTCGTGGCCGTGGAAGCGGCGACCGAAATCGGCGGCGTCGAGGTCCGGGCTGAACAGGCCTGCCCCGTACGACACAGCGCCCATCTGACGGTAAATACGCGAGTCGGTGAAACCGACGATCAACTGCGGGGTTGGCCGCGCTGTGGGGAACGGCTTGGCGATGCTGCGCGCCAGCGCGTCCCACAGCGGCGTGTCACTGCGGCTGATCGAGGCCGGGTCGTTCATCAACATCTCCACCTCCACACGGTCGTACAGATCGCCGAGCGCTGCGCGCAAGTGCGCGTCCACGTCGTCGGCGTGCTCGCCCGGCAGCGTGCGCACGTCGACACCGATGTCCACGCAATCCGGGATCACGTTGGTCTTCATCGGCGTCGCTCCGCCCGGGTCATCGCTGCCCGGGCCGATGGTGTTGCACGAGAACGTGGTGTGCGTGCACGCATGGAGATGCGCACCCGGGCCGGGTACCGGCAGCGCGTCGAGGAAGGCATCAATGCGCTCGGTATCGAGCAGGTCGCGCTGTACCTCCTCTGAGACGCCGAGCGTCTCCACCCGGGTGCGCCACAGCTCATGGAATCGCGGAGAGGGGCGGTAGGTGCCGATGCGCTGCACCACGGCTGCGGCTGTCATCAGCGCGTTGTCTGCCTTGAACGGCGTGCTGCCGTGGCCGGGCGTGCCGCGCACCCGCAAGCGACGCCAGGCGACACCCTTTTCGCCGACATTGATGCCCACGTATGGCTGCTCACGCGGCCCGCTGTGCAAGCCGCCGTTCTCGGTGAGGACATAGTCGGCACGAATCGAATCAGCTTCGTGGTCCGCCATCCAGCGCATGCCCTGCGCGCTGCCCGACTCCTCGTCCGCGACCGCGAAGTAGATCAGGTCGCCCTTGGGTCGAAAACCGGTCGTCGCGAGATGGCGGAAGGCCACAGCCATCGACGACGTCAGGTTCAACATGTCCACGGCGCCGCGGCCCCATACCTCCGGGCCCGCCGGGCCGTCGATCAGTTCGCCGCCGAACGGGTCGCGCGACCAGCCGGCCGCGCTGACGGGCACGACATCGGTGTGGCCCATCAGACACAGACTCGGCGCGGTCGGGTCGCTACCTTCGATGCGGGCCACCAGTGATTGGCGTTGCGCGCTCGGCCCTGTCTGCTGGAAGTCGAGGCCGGTGCCGCCGAGGAATTGCCGCAGCACGTCGGCATTGCGGGTCTCGTTGCCGGAGGTGGCCGATCCGTCGTTCACACACTGATTGCGGATCAGTGTCTGCAGCAGTTCGACGGTTTGCCCGGTCAGTTCGCTGCTCATGACGTCGCCCCCAGTCGCTCCTGTCGCAGTGCAGTGCGACGGACCTTTCCCGCGTCGTCGCGCAGTGGTTCGGAGACAAACTCGAACGTACGTGGCACCTTGTAGATCACCAGTCGCTCGGCCAGGAAGGCCTTCAGCTCAGCCTCGTCCACCACGCTCACATCAGCCTCGATGATTGCGTGCACCGAGCTCCCTCGGTCATCGTCCGGTAGGCCGATGACAGCACACGAGTGAACCCCCGCGTGCTCCTGCAGCGCCGCTTCAATCTCGGCCGGGTAGATGTTTGCGCCACCCGACAAGATCATGTCCGCGGCGCGGTCGCCGAGGTAGAGGTAGTCGTCTGCGTCGAGATAGCCCATGTCGCCCGGCGACTCCCAGCCGCCCTCGCGAGTGCGGGCGGCAGCACCGAGGTAGCGATAGGTCGGCGTATCGCGCACGCTACGCAGCCACACCTCGCCCATCTCGCCGGCCGGCAACGGCTTGCCGTCGTCGTCGGTGATCATCACCGTGCCCGGCTGCGCACGGCCCACCGAACCACGGTGCGCCAACCACTCAGCACCGGTGATGACGGTGGCCGTCTGCGCTTCCGTGCCCGCATACAGCTCGTAAATCTGCTCGGCGCCCAGCCAGTCGATCCACACCTGCTTGAGCCATTCGGGGCACGGCTCGGCCAGATGCCACACAACTCGCAGAGTGGAAAGGTCGAACGAGTCGCGCACGTCTTCGGGCAGGCGCCAGATGCGCTTCATCATCGTCGGCACCATGTAGAGCACCGTGCCTGCGTGCTGCTGAATCGCGGCCAGCGTCGCCTCCGCATCGAACTTCGAGAGCAATGATACATGATTGCCGGCCAGCAAGGCCTGGCAGCTCCACACGCCGGGACCGTTGTGATAGAGCGGGCCGGGCATTACCAGGCAGCCATCATTGCCCAGCAGCAGCGGCGCTGGTGCCTCGGTATCGATTGCTGCCGGGTCACCCGACACGATCAACTTGGGGCGACCAGTGCTGCCGCCCGACGTCGGCGCCTTCCACGCCGGTGAGACCACATCTGGAAGGTGTGAGGCGTCGGCAGACGGCGCGCGGAAACCGAACGGCACGCAGCAGCGCCCTTCGATAGAACCTTCTTCGGCGCCGATGACGGCACTCGGATTGGCCAGCTCCAGGATCGCTTCGAATTCACGCTGGGGAAGCCGCCACGAGATCGGCTGCGGGATCGCGCCCAGCCGCCAAGTGGCGAGGTAGGCCACGAACCAATCGATGCTGTTGGGCACAGCGATGGTCACCATGTCCCCCTCGCGAACGCCGTGCTCGCTGAGGTACACCGCAAGATCGTCGCCGCGCTGTACCAACTCTCGACGGCTGATGGTCTCGCCCCCCACACGTCACCGCCGCCCGATCCGGCTTCGCCTCGGCCAGGTCACGAAGACGACGACTAAACGAAACAACAGCCATGGACGCACACTACGCGGCACCCGTTTGAGCTCAGTACACGGACGCAACTTGCGGCCGGGTGATGTCGCCAACGGGACCGCCGAAGATTTCGCCTACGTTTGTGGTGACAACGTTGACGCCGTCGGGCACCTCCACCACGTACCAGTACCCACCGTCGACCTCCTGAACCTGGACATCAAGCGAGTCACCGTCCGGGGCGTCGAACCTCAGCTCCGCAGGTCGGATCGTGGCACGCTCATCATCGCCGATCTCGCGGTACCCGAACATCAGCCAATGCCCATCGATCTCGGCGTGCATGTTTGCGATCTCAACTTCATCGTCTGCCTGCTCCGCAACGCACGCTGTAGCGCTATAGGCCTCCAGACACACCGCCGCGCCGGCGGCTCCCGCCCGACGGCTGACTGATGTCGCCCCAAAAGAGACCGAGTTGGTCGCGGTTGTTCTCGTGATGATGCGATCCGAGATTTCACCAGCAAGTGTCAAGAACTCAGCCTCGGAGACCAGTCGCACTGACGGTATGAGTTCCTCTACACGGGGGAGGGCTCGCCAGACAGTCACGACGAGACCGTTGACATCGAGCCACGATGCGGACGACCGCCCGTACTCATCGCTCATCAACACTTCGCGACCATTGATCGACTCCACTCGCCCCGTGGACGACCACATCGCCAACTCCAACGAAACACGATCTTGGGCCGGTTCAAGTGTGGCAACCCATGGACCATCGGCGGCGTTGCCAACGCCATAGTTCAGCTGGGCATACGCCGAGGAGGGGGCTGAAAACGGAACCGGATCTGCATGCTCGACGCGAATGAGCGAACCAACGGGCTGCAACACGGAGTCAGCTTCGACCATGCCTTCCACTGCCACCAGGGTCGATTCGCGACTCAACCCGCGGCTGATGACCTGCGTGTAGCGGCCCGCCACAGATGTGGGGACCCACACCGAGTACTGGCCTTCAGCGAGTTGCTCGATCGC
>JAYVVY010000329.1:0-3282 GCA_043786575.1 Ilumatobacteraceae bacterium | reverse complement strand
ACCATTCCCGAAGTCGTCAAAACCCTTTTCGCTAGCTAGGAGACCACACTCATGCCCAGGTTCAGCTACGCCGCAATCGATGCCACCGGCTCGTCGATCGAAGGCTCGACGAAAGCCGACACAGTCGGCGCTGCCCGAGAGTTTCTGCTCAATCAAAACCTCTACCCGGTGAAGATCGAGGAGAAGCGCGGCGCGCTGCAGTTCGAAGTGACAACGGTGAAGGTGAAGAAGAAGGAGCTGATGCACTTCACGCGTCAGCTGGCCGTCTTCGTCAAAGCCGGTATTCCCATCACCGATGCGATGGAAGTCATCGGCGATGAAACCACCGACGTCGCGCTACAGCGCACCATCACCCAAATGGTTGAGGACCTGCGCAACGGCAGCACGCTGTCCGGCGCCGCCGAGAAGCACCCAGAGGCCTTTCCCGCGTACTACACCGGCATCCTCAGCTCGGCCGAGCTGACCGGCAAGCTCGACGACACTCTTGAGAACCTTTCGGTGTATCTCGAACGAGAGCTCGACACACGGTCCAAGGTGGTCTCGGCGCTGTCCTATCCCGGCGTGGTCATGGTGCTGGCCATCTTCACGGTTGCCGTGCTGGCCGGCTACGTGCTGCCGCAGTTCAAGCCGTTGTTCGAAGAGCTCGACGCCGAGCTGCCGTTTGCGACGCGAGCGCTCCTGTTCGTTGCCGACCTGTTCACCATCATGTGGTACATCCCTGGCAGCTTTTTGCTCTGCGTGGGGCTGTGGGTCATGTGGATGAGAAAAACCCCGAAGGGCAAGATTTTCAAGGACCACATGTTGCTCAAGATTCCGGTGATCAGTGGCATCATCGAGTACTCCATCCTTGAACGGTTCTGTCGCATTCTGGGCGCGATGGTGCGCGCCGGTGTGCCGTTGCCGGAAGCAATGAAGACCACGACGAACTCAACCAGCAACGTGTATTTCCGCGAGCGCCTGGAACAGGCCCAGGTCGAGATGATGGAGGGTGGCGGCTTCTTCAAGCCGCTCGCCGCCACCGGGCTGTTCCCCGGGGCGACCAAGCAAATGTTCAAGGTCGGTGAGGAGACGGGAACGCTGGACAAGCAGCTGGAAGTGGCCAGCATCTACTTCGACCGCGAGCTGGAGACCCGCATCAAGCGCTTCACCACCATGTTCGAGCCGGCGATGATCGTGTTCGTCGGAGTCATGGTGGGCTTTGTTGCCGTGGCATTGGTGCAGGCGATGTACGGAGTGCTCGACAGCATGAAGCAGCAGGTGTAGCCAGCGACCGGGCGCTGCTGGTCAGCGACGCATCAAATAGTCGATGTAGTCCTGCCCAAGGAAAATAGCCAGCACCGTACCTGTTGCCAAGAACGGGCCAAATGGCACCGCCGTGCGGCGCCCTACCCGGCCGGCAACCAACAGGCCGATGCTGACGACAGCACCCAGGATGAACCCGAAGAACAGCCCGATGGGCGCCAAACCTGGGTTCAACCAGCCCAGGTACGCACCCAGCAGCGGCGACAGACGTACGTCGCCGTCGCCCATGCCACCACGGCTGAGCGAACGAATCAACGCCATCATCGCCAGCGAGATCGCAGCGCCCAGCACCATCGTCCAGATGCGACGCGGTTCACCCTCCACCACGGCGGCCACGCACAGTAGGGGGGCGCCGATCGCGAGCGTGGTGTAGGTGATCTCGCGCGGCAGTCGCTTCGTGTGCAGATCGATCCACGTCAGCACCGTCAGGCCGGCCATCAAGACACAGAACGCAACGGTTCGCAACGTTGCACCGAATTCCCACGCAGTGAGTCCGAAAAGAAGCGCCGTTGACACCTCAAGAACCAACGGTTCGATGCCGATAGCTACATGACACTGTCGGCACTTTCCGCGCAGTGCCAACCAACTGAACACTGGAACCAGATCTTGGGGGCCAAGGCGCAAGCCGCAGTTCCCGCACGCCGATCCGGGTTGCACGATCGATGCACCGCGAGGTACCCGGTCGGCAACCACGGTGAGAAACGAACCAATCAGCAACCCGGCGAGCACCGCAATTGCAATCGTCATATCAGTACATCACACCCCTCAGCAGTGAACACATGGAGGCTAGTCCGATGATGAATCCCGACCCGATGTTGGTCACCTTGCTGGAGGCAACCGTCAGTGCTGGCGCGAGCGACCTTCACATCACCGTTGGACGCCCGGCAACCGTGCGCCTCGACGGTGTGCTGGTGCCGTTCGAGGGTGTGCCGCTCTTGCTCCCCGCAGACACCGAGCGGATGGTGATGTCGCTGCTCGACGAGCAGCAGACCGGCGAACTGCTGGAGTTCTCGCAGGTCGACTTTTCGTTCGGGCTCGAGTCGCTGGGGCGTTTCCGCGCCAACGCCTACAAGCAGCGCAACAGCTACGCCCTCGCCTTGCGTGTTATCCCGTTTCGAGTGCGCTCGCTCGAGGAACTGGGCGCTCCGTGGGGTGCGATGGAGCTGCTGGCCAAGCCGTTCGGACTCGTCCTCGTCGTGGGTCCCACCGGTTCCGGTAAAAGCACCACGCTGGCGGCGATGATCGACCGCATCAACGAGACTCAACCGCTGCACATTCTCACCATCGAAGACCCCGTCGAATACCTGCACGAGCACAAGGTCGCGATGGTCAACCAGCGCGAAGTGGGCACCGACGTGAACCACTTCACCGACGGCTTGCGCAGTGCGCTGCGTGAAGACCCCGACGTCATTCTGCTCGGCGAAATGCGCGACCTCGACTCGATCTCGATCACGCTGACATTGGCCGAAACCGGCCACCTTGTGTTCGCAACGTTGCACACCAACGACGCCTCGCAGGCCCTCGACCGAATCATCGACGTCTTCCCCGGTGAGCGGCGCGACCAGATCCAGACCCAGCTGGCCGGCACCCTGCAGGGCGTGATCAGTCAGCGGTTGCTGCCCGCCATCGGTGGCGGTCGCGTTGCCGCCTACGAGGTTCTGATGGCGAACGATGCCGTCCGCAACCTGCTGCGCGAAGGCAAGAGCCGCCAGCTGCGCAACACCATGATCTCCGGCCAGCAAGACGGCATGCAGACCATCGAGATGGACCTGGCCCGGCTGGTGTCCAGCGGCATGATCAGCCTCGAGACAGCGACCGAAGCCAGCCAGTACCCGAAGGAAATCATGGCGTTGGCCGCCACGATGCGTTCGCAGATGAAGGTGCAAGAGACGCTCGCCTCCGGCCAGGCGGCCAGTAACGGCGCCGGTACCTTCGTGGGCGTCTGAGCGTTGCCATGGCGGCCGCAGCTCGCCCATACAA
>JAYVVY010000328.1:0-3156 GCA_043786575.1 Ilumatobacteraceae bacterium | reverse complement strand
GGCCCATCCAGATTGGTGGCATGGCACTGGTCATCATCGGGCTGGCCACCGTCACCATTCGCACGCAACGGTCGCGCGACTAAGTCGGCCAGCGACTGGCTGATCCGCGGGTACACTCGCCAACAACTGAATGGGGAGCTTGCGGATCGCGGGCTGAGAGGGTGGCCGCCGCCACCGACCCGAGAACCTGATCTGGGTAATGCCAGCGGAGGGATGTGCATGGTGCAAGCAGTGGTGGTCATCGGAGGCGGTGCCCTCTCGCCGCGCGCGCTCGATGCCGTCCGCGCTGACGCCGTGATCATCGGCGCCGATAGCGGGCTGGACCACGCAGTCGCCGCCGGGTTGCGGCCGGCAGTGCTGGTCGGCGATCTCGACAGCATCAGTGCATCGGGCCGCATGTGGGCCTACGCCCGCGGCGTAGAGATCCATGAGCACCCAATGGACAAAGACGCGACCGATACCGAAATCGCGATCTCCCGCGCGTTGGAGGTGCCCGGCATTCGCCAGTTGCTGGTGATCGGCGGAGTCGACGAGGCAGGCGAGCGGCGACTGGACCACCAGCTGGCCGCCCTTCTCGCTCTCGGCCACCAGTCGCTCGCTGGGCTGGCCTCCGTGCGCGCAGTTCTTGGCGACACCGGTTTCTCGATGCTCTATCCGGGCCGCCACAGCGTGCTCGACATCGAGGCCGGCCAGACGTTCTCGCTGCTCGCGCTCCACGGGCCGTGCACTGGCATCACGCTGACGGGTGCGCGTTGGCCGCTCGACGATGCGTCGTTCAGCGGCACCGAGGCGCGCGGCGTCAGCAACGAAGGCAGCGACCGCACCGAAGTCACCGTCACTTCCGGCGTACTGACGGTTGTGATCCCGAATTACCCAACGCCGTGAGAGTGCAAGCACGAAAGACAGGTTCTGTGAAGAAGATTTTGCTCGCCGGATTGGCAGCCGGATTGTTCATCGCGGCATGCGGAAGCGACGACAACACGTCGTCCACGCCCGCCGCGATCACGCTGGTCGCCTATGACTCGTTTCCCACCAAGGACACGCCGCTCAACGACGCGCTCGCGGCCTTCACCGCCGACACGGGCATCGTGGTCAACATCGTCACCGCCGGCGATGCAGGCACGATGGTCACCAAGGCTGTCCTCACCGCTGGCAACCCCGAGGGCGACGTGATGTGGGGCGTCGACAACACGCTGCTCTCCGCGGCCACAGACGGCAAGGTGTTTGACGGAGCGCCCACGGAAGTCGACTTCGGTGATGTGTGCGTCAACTATGACATCGCGTGGTTTGCCGACCACAGTGTGCGGCCACCCACGAACTTGGACGATTTGTTGCTGCCCGAATACAAGGATCTGTTGGTGGTGGAGAACCCAGCCACCTCCTCACCTGGCCTGGCCTTTTTGATGGCCACCATCGCCCACACGGGTGAGGACAACTGGCAGCAGTACTGGGCCGACCTGCGCACCAACGGCGTCGAGGTGGTCGACTCGTGGGACAGCGCCTACTACGAACGCTTCAGCGGTGCCGCGGGGAGCGCCGGCGACAAGCCGCTCGTCGTGAGTTATGGCAGCAGCCCGCCGGCCGAAGTGGTGTTCGCCGATCCGCCGCGCGACGACGCACCGACGGGTGTGGTCGGGTCTACCTGCTTCCGCCAAATCGAATATGCAGGGGTGTTGCGCGGCACCAAGCACGCCGACGAAGCCGCTCAATTGATGGCCTTTCTGCTCAGCGAACCGTTTCAGAAGGAGCTGCCGCTGACACTGTTCGTCTACCCGGCCAACACGTCCGTGGCGCTGCCGGAAGTGTTCACTCAGTTCGCGGTGGTGCCCACCAATCCGTTCACGTTCGACCCGGCGACCATCGCCGACAACCGCCAACAGTGGCAGGACCAGTGGACCGAGATCGTGCTGCGCTGAACCGCCGACCGGTGTGGCTGGTGCCGGCACTGGCGGCAGCGCCAGTCGTCGGACTTGCGCTGTTCTACCTCTGGCCGTTGGCAACGTTGCTGACGCGCGTACTGCAGCCCGGTTCGGTGAGCGATGCATTCTCCGCGCCAGGTCTTCGCCGCGTGTTGTGGTTCACAGTCTGGCAGGCCCTGGCAAGCACGGCATTGACGATGGTGGTCGGCTTTGCGCCCGCGTACCTGCTGGCGCGCTTTCGGTTTCGCGGCCGCGGCGCGCTGCTGGCGATGGTGACGGTGCCGTTCATGCTGCCCACCGTCGTGGTCGGCGCGGCGTTCCTGGCGCTGCTGCCTTCTTCGTGGCACGGCACTGCGCGGGCGGTGGTTGTGGCACACGTGTTCTTCAACATCGCGGTCGTTGTGCGGCTGGTGGGGGCAATGTGGGCAGTGCTGCCGACTGATCTCACGGCCGCCGCACGCACACTCGGGGCCACGCCGGCGCAGGTGCTGCGCTTCGTCGTGCTGCCATTGCTGCGGCCCGCGCTATGGGCGGCAGCAACCGTCGTGTTCCTGTTCACGTTCACGTCCTTCGGCGCAGTCAAGCTGCTCGGCGGCGCTGCCAACCCGACGCTGGAAGTGGAGATCGCGCGCCGCGCCACTCAGTTGGGTGACGTTGATGGAGCGGCGGTGCTCTCGCTGCTGCAGCTACTCGTCCTAGGAGCGGTTGTGTGGTGGTCGTCGCGGTGGCAGCGACGGGCCTCGATGCAGTTCGGCGCCGGCGGCGCTGCGCGGGTTCCACGGGCGCGACACGAGCGGCGTTTCGTTGCGGTCGGGGGTGCGTTGACTGCTCTCGTGATGGTTGTGCCGCTGGTCGTCTTGATGTCGCGCTCCTTCCGGCTGGGTGGTCGCTGGTCGTTGAACGCGTGGCGAACGCTCGGCTCCGACGAAGTTCGTCCAGGGGTCAGTCTTGGCGTCGACCCACTCGCTTCACTGCTGATCTCGCTGAAGTTCGCGGTCGTGGCGGCGCTGGTCAGCATGGTTATCGGCGGGCTGGCCGCGTTGGCAATCACGGCAGCACGACGCCACGGATCGCTCCTCGATGTCGGGCTGATGTTGCCCCTGGGTACCTCGGCGGTGACGATCGGCCTTGGCATGTTGATCACGTTCGACACGGCGCCGTTCGACTGGCGCGCCAGTTGGTGGCTGATTCCCCTCGGCCATGCGCTGGTGGCAACACCATTCGTCGTGCGCGCCGT
>JAYVVY010000327.1:0-7262 GCA_043786575.1 Ilumatobacteraceae bacterium | reverse complement strand
CATGGCTCGAGGAGACGCAGAAGGAACAGCGTGAAGAGTTCCTCGAGAACCTCAAGCCCGGCGAGGTGCGCTCCGGTGTGGTGTCGAGCGTCGTCAACTTCGGTGCCTTCGTGGACCTCGGCGGCATGGACGGTCTCGTCCACGTGTCCGAGCTGTCGTGGAAGCACGTCGATCACCCCGGTTCGGTCGTGGCCGTGGGCGACGAGATCACCGTGCAGGTCCTCGAGGTCGACCTCGATCGGGAGCGCATCAGCCTCTCGCTCAAGGCCACCCAGCAGGATCCGTGGCAGGAGTTCGCCGGCTCGCACGAAGTGGGCCAGTTGGTCTACGGCCGTGTCACCAAGCTGGTGCCGTTCGGTGGTTTCGTGCAGGTTGGCGAAGGCATCGAAGGTCTCGTGCACATCTCGGAGATGTCGACGCACCACGTCGATTCGCCCGAGCAGGTTGTCACTCCCGGCGAAGAGCTGTGGGTCAAGATCATCGATCTCGATCTCGCCCGTCGCCGTATCAGCCTCTCCATCAAGCAGGCTGCCGAGGGTGGCGAGCTGGCCGAGGAGTACCGTTCGCACTTCGAAATCGACGAACACGGTAACTGGGCCGCTGGTGGCGACGACGCCGAGCGCGAGGCCGCATGGGCCGAGTACTACCAGGAGAACCCGGGCGAGGCCCCGCCGGCTGCCCACGCAGTCGAAGGCGCCGCTCAGCCGACAGCCGACGTTACTGAAGAAGCTGTCGAGGCCGTTGAGGCCGTTGAGGCCGTTGAGGTTGAGGCTGAGGTTGAGGCTGCTGACGAGGCACCCGAGGCCTGAGACTCGAAGAAGTTGCAGTGATGGCGCGGCCGCAAGGCCGTGCCATCGTGCGTTTTCACGGGAAGTGCGTGCCGGCGACTCGCCTCAGATGAGTTTGACGATGCCCATCTTGACGGCCATCAACACGGCCTGCGTGCGGTCGCGGGCATTGAGCTTCTCGTAGATGGAGGCCAGGTGGTTCTTCACTGTGCGGTGGCTGATGTAGAGGCGCTCGGCGATCTCGTTGGTGCCCAACCCGTCGGCAACCAGCTGCAGCACTTCCTCTTCGCGGGTGGAGATGATGCCGTCGGTGTCGCGGCGTGCTTCGTGCAACAGTGCTTCCGCCAACCTAGGCGACATCGGTCGGTCGCCGTTGGCAGCGATGCGGATGGCTTCGACGACTTCGCTGATCGATGAATCTTTGGTGACGTAGCCGACGGCGCCAGCCTTGAGTGCACTGTCGAAGACTTCGCGGTCGATGTGCATGGTCAGCATGACCACGCGCATCCCGCTTGCGGCAGCGATCAAGCGGCGAGTGGCTTCGATGCCATCGACGGTTGGCATCGAGACATCCATCAGCACGACGTCGGGGCGAGCGGCAAGGGCGACGCGCACGCCCTCCTCACCGTTGGCGGCCTCACCCAGCACCTTGATGCCTTCCGCTTCGAGCGCACGGCGTAGGCCTTGGCGCAACATGGTGTGGTCATCGACCAGTACGACCGAGACGCTCACTCGCGGGGCCAATCCTTTATCTGGAGGTGAATTCGAAGTTCGGTGCCGCCCGTGGTCAGCGATTGCAACGTCAGTTCTGCGTCCAGGCGTTCAGCGCGTTCGTGCATGCCGATGAGACCGTAACTGTCGGGTCGGGCTTCGGTGGCATCCAACCCGACGCCGTCGTCGCGGATTGCGAACTGCAGATCTGCTCCACTCTGTCGGCCGCTGACCAGCAAATGTGTTGCCTGTGAGTGGCGCTCTGCGTTGAGAATTCCTTCACGAATGATCTGCCACAGTTCGCGTTCCATCACCATTGGCAGTCGTTCAGTGAGGCGAATATCGCCGAGAGTTTCTATGCCGCTGCGCTCGCCGACGCGCGCGAGGAACTCGGCCGCGGTGGCGGCCAGGTCGCGGGTGTCGGTGATCTCGGTGCGCAGGTCGTAGAGGGTGTCGCGCACGTCGCGCACGACGGCAGAGACCTGCTCGCGCAGCTCGCGAAGCACAGGTTCGGTCTCGCCGCCCTCAACCGCGACGGAGAGCGCCCGGTCTACTTCGAAGCCGATCATCGCCAGTGAGGAGCCGACATGGTCGTGCAAATCGCGGGCGATACGCGTGCGCTCTTCGTCGGCAGCGAGGGTGCGAATGCGGCGAAACATGCGTGCATTGTCAATGGCGATACCGAAGGGCTCGGTGAGGCCGTGCACGATCTCGGCTTGCTGTTGGCCGAACGAGTCGGCGCCGATTGCTTCGACGGCAATGAAACCAACGAGGGATCCGCGTGCGCGCAGGGCGGCGTAGAGGCCGCACTTCGCGCCAGGGGAGACGCCCTCGCCATCGTTGAGCGGGTCGATGCGCACTGTCTTCAGCGACTCGGCTGCTTGTCGTAATCCTGCGGGCAGCCGGTCGAGAGGGTAAGTGCGGGCACTATTGACGCCATGAGTGCGCGCCGGAGTGGCGCGGCGAGTACTCAGGTCGACGAGGTACACCGCGAGTAGATCGTGGCGCACCATCGTGCGCAGCCGGCCGACGGTGGAGTCGAGAACTTCCTCCAGGTCGAGTGAGGCGGGAAGCGTTTGGGCGACGCGCTGCAAGGCGAAGAGCAGCGAATTGGCCTCTGCGAGGCGGCTGACTCTGTCGAGCGCAACTTGCTGTTGGCGCGCCGCGTCGTGCGCTGCGCGGTGGGCGAGGCCGCTGGTGAATGCCACCAGACCGAGCAGGCCGACCCAGAGCGCTCCGTCTTGCAGGCCCGGGCGCACGCCGACGTTGGGAACGTGCTGCACGGTGATCACGGCGACCGCGGCGGCGGCCAGTTGCGCGCTGAAGATGCCGCCAGCGGCGAAACCAGCGAGCATTCCGATAGGAACGAGCAAGAGGACGAAGGGCGATGCCCAGGCACCACTGAGCAGCACGGCCGCCACGACGATGGCCAGCTCGATGACGATGCGCAGGCGGGTCTTGGGGTCGTTGCGGTAGGCGACAGGGCGTTTGCAGGCAACGGCGGTGAAGATGGTTGCCGCGATCGTGATTGCGGTCAGGCTCCAGTTATGCAGTGACAGTTCGGGTTGCGCACGCACGAACGCGCCGATGAGCGCCGCAACCCGGAACGGCCAAAGGGGAGCGGCGGTGAGTGTGGGCGGGATGGCGGTCCCCGGCTGACCGAGCCCGAGCTGACCGATCTCGCTCAGCGAGCGACGGTCGATCCCGCCGGGTGGCGTGCGGCTGCGGGCGCGCCGCTCAACGAGCGGCCACCCCACGGACGTGGGGTCCCGATCCGCAGCCGCCGTGTCTGCCAATTCATCAGTGTCGTCGGCCACGCCCGGATGCTACTTGTGCCCGCGGCTCCAGCCGGTGAGTGGTCCTGCGGGTACCATCGCATCATGATCTTGGTGGGGTTGACGGGCGGGATTGGGTCTGGGAAGTCGACCGTGAGCGCGGCGCTGGCGGCGCGTGGGGCGGTGATCGTGGATGCAGACCAAGTCGTCCGCGATGTGCAGCAACCGGGATCTCCTGTGCTCGCCAAGCTGGCAGCACGGTTCGGCGCCGAGGTCATCGCGGCGGACGGCTCGCTGGACCGCGCTGCTCTTGCGAGCATCGCCTTCGCCGACGCTGATGCGTTGAAGGATCTCAACGGCATCGTGCACCCGGCTGTCGGCGCCGAGATGAATCGGCAGGTGATGGAGAACGTGGCCACAGACAACGTGGTCGTGCTGGACATCCCGCTGCTCACCGAGAATCCACGTGAAGGTCTGCAGGGCAAGATCGTGGTCGACGTGTCCGTGGAGACTCAGGTCGAGCGACTGGTGAAGTACCGAGGCTTCGACGAAGCCGATGCCCGCGCCCGCATCGCACGCCAGGCGACCCGCGAAGTTCGACTGGAGACCGCTGACTTCGTCGTCGACAACAGCGGCAAGCCCGGCGCCCTCGACGACCAGATCGAGCGGCTGTGGAGCTGGCTGCAGTCCCTCCCCCAGCTGCCCCCGGACTACGAGTTCGCCGGCCGCAAGGATCGCGCCGACGAAACCGGTGGGGGAATGTAGGCCGCTACAGCATCAGGCGGCCGACGACTTCCTCGTCCTCGATGACGCCTGTTGGGACGAAACCGTGGCCCAGGTAGAAGGGCTCGGGCGAACCTGGCCCTTGGCTCCAGCTGGTGGTGAGGGTGGTGTGGCCCCACTCGCGGACTTGGGCGACCAACAACTCCAGGACGTGGCTGCCGAGACCCCTTCGCTGCTGTGTTCGATCGATCAGCAGGCGCCACAGGTACGGCTCCGGGTGGTGGTCGGTGACCATGCCCATCATCAGAAATCCGACTCGCTCGCCGTCGGCCAGGATGCCTCGCATCCATGGCACCATCGAAGCGCCTTCGTACACCTCCGGGAACAGCGCGTCGCGGAACGACAGCGCCATCGGTGACACGAATCGCTTCTGCGAATGGTGCGTGCGCAATCGGCCCCACAGATACGCATCCTCAGGCGTGATCTCGACGAGCTCCACCACGGCTGCCGGCGTTTGAGGACGCTGCAGCCACGCGGTCCGTTCCTGAGCGACCAGTGAGTAGCGCAGGTCGTCCACCCACTCGCCGCGGACCAGATAGGCGTCGCGGGCGAGGCACTCGATGTGCATGCCGACTGCTTCCAGCACTCGCATCGAAGCGATGTTCTCGGGGTCGAGACTGGCCTCGATGCGGTGCACCCCGTGGTGCTGCAGCAGGTGGTCGACCATGGCATTCGCCGCCTCGGTGGCGTATCCGTGGCCGTGATGTTGCGGCGCGAGGGTGTAGCCCATTTCGGCAATGCCGCCGCCCTCGCGTACACGGGCCACGATGTCGCCGATCACTTCGCCGTCGAGCTCGATCGCGAAGCTGACCCACGAGCCTTCCACGACGTCGTCGAAAGTCGCCTGCTTCGCTGCACCTGCCACCGCCCGCGAAAGTGTGTAGGGCATCTCCCAGTCCTGATACTTGGCGACTTCGGGGTCCGAGCGATATGCGGCCATCGCGGCCGTATCCGCATCGCGCGCCACCCGGAGGCGGAGGCGCGGTGTCTGCAGGATGACCATGCCGCGACCGTACCGGCATCATGCAATCGGCAAGCGAGAGTTATCGACGAACATTCGTTCGCCGGATAGGCTGCGCACCGTGCCCGAGTTCAAGGTCGAGTCTCTGTTCCAGCCCGCCGGCGATCAGCCGCACGCGATCGCGAAGCTCACCGAAGGCATTGAGCGTGGCGATCGGTTCCAGACGCTGTTGGGTATCACCGGCTCGGGCAAGAGCGCCACCATCGCATGGACCATCGAGGCCACGCAGCGACCCACGCTGATCCTCGCCCCCAACAAATCGCTTGCGGCGCAGCTGACGCAGGAGATGCGCGAGTTCTTTCCCAACAACCGGGTGGAGTACTTCGTCAGCTACTACGACTATTACCAGCCCGAGGCGTACATGGCGTCGAGCGATACGTACATCGAGAAGGACTCGTCGGTGAACGACGAGATTGACCGATTGCGTCACTCGGCCACCGCCGCGTTGCTCACTCGCCGCGACACCATCGTGGTTGCGTCGGTCAGTTGCATCTACGGCATGGGTGACCCCGCTGAATATCGCGGGCAACTTCTCGAACTGCACACGGGCGTCGATTACGACATGCGCAGCATTCTGCGCCGTTTGGTCGACCTGCAGTTCGACCGCAACGACATTGCGCTTGGTCGCGGCAAGTTCCGCGTGCGCGGCGACACCATCGAAGTTCATCCCTCATACGACGAGACGGTGTTGCGCATCGAGATGTTCGGCGACACCGTCGATCGCATCACCACCATCGACCCACTCACCGGCGAAACGCTCAACGACATGAGCCAGGTGATGATCTTCCCTGCCACCCACTACGTCGCCGGCGAAGAGCGCATGCGCAAAGCGGTCGTCGGCATCGAAGCAGAGCTACAAGAGCGGCTTGCCTGGTTCGAAGCCAACGGCAAGTTGTTGGAAGCGCAGCGCCTGCGCATGCGCACCCAGTACGACCTGGAAATGATGGCCGAGGTCGGCTACTGCAACGGCATCGAGAACTACTCGATGCACATCGACGGTCGTTCGCCTGGGCAGCCGCCATTCACACTCATCGACTACTTCCCCAAAGACTTCCTGCTCGTCATCGACGAGAGCCACGTTGCCGTTCCGCAGCTCCACGGCCAGTACCTGGGCGACCTCAGCCGCAAAGACATCTTGGTCGAGCACGGCTTCCGCCTGCCCAGCGCGCGAGACAACCGGCCGCTGCGCTTCGAGGAGACGTTCGAGCGTGTCAACCAGTGCGTGTTCGTCTCGGCTACGCCCTCGCCGTACGAGATCTCGCACAGCCAGCAGGTGGTCGAGCAGATCGTGCGCCCCACCGGCCTGGTCGACCCGGAGGTCATCGTCAAGCCCACCAAGGGCCAGATCGATGATCTGATCGAAAACATCAACACCCGCCTCACCATGGGCGACCGTGTGTTGGTCACCACGCTCACCAAGAAGATGGCGGAAGACCTCACCGACTACCTGCTCGAGCAGGGGTTGCGGGTGCGCTATCTGCACAGCAACATCGACACTATTCAGCGCATTGAAATTCTGCGCGCATTGCGCCTCGGCGAGTTCGATGTGTTGGTCGGCATCAACCTTCTCCGTGAGGGTCTCGACCTGCCGGAAGTGTCGTTGGTCAGCATTCTCGATGCGGACAAGGAAGGCTTCCTGCGCAGTGAGACCTCGCTGATCCAGATGATCGGTCGCGCTGCGCGCAACGTGGATGGCCAGGTGGTGATGTACGCCGACAAGATCACGCCCAGCATGACAAGGGCCATCGACACCACACGTGAGCGCCGAGCCCGCCAGATTGCCTACAACCTTGAGCACGGCATCAATCCACAGACAATTCGTAAGGCCGTCGGCGACATTCTCTCGCTGCTGCGTCCAGACGACAGCGCCCCCGTGCCGGGCAAGGGAAACCGTCGAAATCGCGAGCGCGACAAGGTGCAGCGCGAGCTGAAGACAATGCCGCAGCAAGAACTGGCTCGCCTCATCCAAACTCTGGAAGAGGAGATGCACGAGGCCGCCGCCGAGCTGAAGTTCGAGTACGCGGCCCGTCTGCGCGATGAGGTCAACGAGCTTCGCCGCGAACTGCGCGACGCCGGCTGACTAGATGTACCCGGCCATGACGTTGGTGTTATCCGCTGACGCGTGAAGACCTCCTGGCATTGTGGAGTTTGCCGCTTCACAAAACAGGAGGTCTTCGGTGTCTC
>JAYVVY010000326.1:0-3744 GCA_043786575.1 Ilumatobacteraceae bacterium | reverse complement strand
GCGATGCGGAATTCGTTGCCGATCAACTGGCAGACGGTGGTGCTGACGTCGTGAGCGGCGGAGGTTGCGACGTCGTCTTCCCAGCCGCGAGCAAGCAGTTCGCGACCGGACGCACTGTTGCACAACGTGTCGTACAGACGTGGATGGGCGGCGACGAAGGCGGCGCGCGCTGCCGCGGCCTCGGGGGAGCACGCGGGTGCGGTGGCCGCAGCAGACGGGTCGAGGGCCGCAAGGATTGCACCTGCACCCAACACGTCCTCGACCGCGGCACGTAGCGATCCGTCGTGAGCACCCCAGCGCTCGCCCGCCGCGATCACGCTGATGGCGCCACCGTCGGCGAGCTGTCGAGCTGCGATCGCCGTCGCCGTCGCGTTGCGGAGACAGCCGGCAAGCACGTGACCTACCCCCATCTCGTGAGCACGGAACGCGATGGTGGAACCGTTGGGCGATGGCAGCACCAGCCTTGTGCCAGTCGGCATGGTCAGCAGGTCGGTGGGGGACAGCGAGAGTGCGCCGTCCTCGCGCCGGCCAGCGAGAGCAGCGTTGTGTTCCGTGGCATGTACGGCGGCGGACGCGTCGTTCCACCGATACGGCAGCACCACACCGCCGGCTTCCAACGCGCAGCACACCGCCGACGTGAACCGCAACACATCCACCACGATCACGACCGAAGAGTCAGGGGCAAGTGCCTCGAGACCTTCGAGACCCCAATCGCAGCGATATGCGAAGCCGCCTTGAGTACAGAACTCCGGCAGCCGGGCGCTGCCGGGTTCGGCTACCACTGCTCCCAGTGGGTGATGGGCTCGAGCGGCAAGCGCTTGGCGGGCTTGAAGTCGGTGCCGATGGTGTGGGCCACCGGGAACAGGCCGGCCTGCGTCATGCCAGCGGGGATACCCAGCAACTCTGCAGCCTTCTGCTCGCCGCCGTTCATCAGGTGAATCGTGGTCCAGGCGGTGCCCAGGCCCCGCTCGCGGGCGGCCAACATGAAGCTCCAGACCGCGGGCAGGATGGAGCCCCACAATGAGGCACCGACAAACGAGGGCACACCCTCGAGGTTGCCGGCGATGCACGGAATCATCATCACGGGTGCGCGGTGAAAGTTCTCGGCGAGGTACATCGCCGAGTCGACGACGCGCACTTGCTGCTCGGCGCGAGGGTCGTCCGCAGGCAAGTTCGGGCCACCCATGGCGCGGTAGAGCTCGAAGTTGGCGGCGTAGATGTCGGCGAGCGCCTTCTTCTTCTCCGGGTCGGTGACGAACACCCATTGCCAGCCTTGGGTGTTGCTGCCCGTGGGCGCTTGGAGTGCCAGCTGCAGGCATTCCTCGATCACTTCGCGGCTGACGGGCTTGTCGAAGTCGAGGCGCTTGCGTACGGCGCGAGTGGTGGACAGGACTTCGTCGGCGGAGAGGTTCAATTCCATCTCGACAGTGTTGCACGACATGCGAGGCTGGTCGCTGTGGAACCGATCGACGTCTCCGATTATCAGCGCATCAACAAGGCCAACTGGGACAGTCGCGTGCCGCACCACGAGCGCGGCTACGACCTACACGAGTTCACCGACGACCCTTCTCACCTGTCACGAGTCGTCCAGTTCGACCTGCCCCGCCTTGGCGACATCGCCGGCTTGCGTGGGGTTCACCTGCAGTGCCACATCGGCACCGACACCGTGTCGCTTGCCCGTCTTGGTGCACGAATGTCCGGCCTCGACTTCTCAGGACCTGCCCTGGAAGTCGCGGCGCGCCTTGGGCAGGACTGCGGCCAACAGATCGACTACGTAGAGAGCGACGTGTACGCGGCGCTTGAACACCTGCCGGCGGGAGAGTTCGACTTCGGCTTCACTGGCATCGGTGCGCTCTGCTGGATACCTGATGCGGCCAGGTGGGCGCAGGTTGTGGCGGGGCTACTGAAGCCTGGTGGCTTCCTCTTCATCCGCGAGGGCCACCCGATGCTGTGGACGCTCAGCGATCCGCGTCCCGATGGCTTGGTTGTCGTCGAGTTTGCGTACTTCGAGACCGCCGGCACTGTCTTCAGTGAGGAGACCTCGTACGTGGACCATGAAGGCGTGCTGGATTCACCGACGACTGTCAGCTTCAACCATTCGCTGTCGGAACTGTTCAACGCGCTGTGGAACGCGGGAATGACGATCACCCTCTTCGAGGAGCATCAGTCGGTGCCCTGGAACCCGTTGGACGATGCGATGGAGGAAGTGCAGCCCAGTGAGTTCCAGTTGCGGCACACGCCGGAGCGTCTGGCAGCTACCTACACGCTGCGAGCGGTGAAGAACTGACCTGCCAAACTCTCGACATGTCCGAAGAACGCGTCTCCATCACCATCACCGACGGCATCGCCGATGTGCGTATGACCCGTGCCGACAAGCGCAACGCACTCGACGGTGCGATGTTCGAAGCGTTGGCCGCGGCCGGCGAGCGGCTGAAGACGGAGCCGGGTGTACGCGTCGCTGTCCTTTCCGGTGAGGGTTCATCGTTTTGTGCCGGCCTCGACTTCGCGACCATGTCGGCGTTGGCTGGCGACCGGCCAGAGAGCGGCGGCAACCCAGGCTCGATGAAGGAAGGTCGCATCACCCACCTCGGCCAACAGGTGTGCTGGGTGTGGCAGGAAGTGCCGGTGCCGGTCATCGCAGCAGTGCACGGGCACGCCATTGGCGGCGGAATTCAGGTAGCGCTCGGCGCTGATATTCGCATCGTGCACCCCGACACGCAGATGAGCGTTCGCGAGATCCATTGGGGCCTTGTCCCCGATATGGCCGGCACGATGCTGCTCTCGCAGTTGGTGCGTGCGGACGTCGCGAAGGAACTGGTGCTGACGGCCCGCATGTTTGACGGTCGTGAGGCGTTCGCAATGGGCATCGCAACCAAGCTCTCCGAGACGCCGTACGACGATGCGATGGTGATGGCACGTGAGATCGCCGGTCGCAGTCCCGACGCGGTTCGTGCTGGTAAGGCGTTGCTCAATGGCCTGTTCAATCAGGGCGCGGCCCAGCAGTTCGCCGCCGAACGCGAGGCCATCGGCTCGCTGATTGGCCGCGCAAACCAGAAGGAGGCCGTCATGGCCAACTTCGAGAAGCGTGCCCCCAACTTCGTCAACCCAACTTGAGCGAACGACAGCTGAACCGGAGCCCAAAATGACCGACCAGATCGATGCCGATGCCCTGAAGATGTTCTCCTACCAGGTGTTCACCAAGCTGGAGGGTGCCGTGACCGCAGGCATGATCCACCTCGGTGACCAGCTAGGGCTCTACACCACCATGAAGCAGGCGGGCCGTCCGCTGACGACAGTAGAACTTGCGGATCAGGCGGGCCTGGCCGAGCGGTGGGTGCGAGAGTGGGCGCACAATCAGGCGGCGGCGCGACTGATTGTTGCCGACAGCGAGGGCCGCTTCTCGTTGACCCCTGAGGCGGCGGTCGTCTTCGCGACCCCGGATCATCCGGCCTACGGAATGGGCATGTTCCATCGGTTGCCGCAGACGATGCACGCGCTCGAAGATGTGCGCGACAGTTTCCGCACGGGAGTGGGGCACGACTACGACAGCCACGGCCCCCAGGGCGCCGTCGGTATCGAGCGCAGCTTCGAACCCTGGAGCAACGCCAACCTTTTGCCCACCGTGCTGCCCGCGGTGGACGGCTTGGTGGCGCGCCTGGAAGCTGGGGCAACCGTCGTTGACATCGGGTGCGGTGCGGGTAGCGCTGTGCTGCTGATGGCGAAGGCGTTTCCGCAGTCCACGTT
>JAYVVY010000325.1:0-11852 GCA_043786575.1 Ilumatobacteraceae bacterium | reverse complement strand
ACGGCGATCACGGCGGAGAACGCAACGCCGGGCACGAACGGCTGGTTCATGGTGAGCATGCCGAGCAGTGAGATGACGACGGTGATGCCGGCGAACACGACTGAGCGGCCCGCTGTGGCCATTGCGATCGAGACTGCGGCTGTCGGGCTGGCGCCGTTGGCGAGTTCGGTGCGGTAGCGGGTGACGATCAGCAGGGCGTAGTCGATGCCGACGCCGAGGCCGATCATGGTTGCGACCGAGCTGGCCCAGTCGGGCACGTCGATCAACAGGGTAAGCAATTGGCCGCCGGCGAGGGCGACGCCGACGCCGAAGAGCGCTGTTGCGAGCGGCAGGCCCATCGCCACCAGCGAACCGAACGCGATCAGCAACACGAGCGCGGCGACGAGCAGGCCGATGCCTTCGGATCCGATGCTGCCTTGCTGGGCGTTGTCGATCGCCTGGCCGGCGAGCTCGATCTGGACGCCCGCCTGTCGGGCATCAGCTGCGAGGTCGATCATGTCGGTTGCCTCCTCCACGGGGAAGCGGGCACCGGTGCTGTTGAGCTGCACGGTGGCGTACGCCGTGGTGCCGTCGACCGAAACCTGCGCAGCGCCTGTCGGGTCCCACGGCGCGGTGACGGCCAGAACGTGGGGCAGCTCGCGGATTCCCTCGATGAGGGGGTCGGCCACAGCTCGTACCCGGGTCGAGGTGGCACCGGCCGCGTCGTGGATGACGATCGTCACCGTGTCACCGGCCTGGGCGGGGAAGCGTTCGTCGAGCAGCTGGACGGCCGCGTTGGAGTCCGTGCCGGGGGAGAGGTAGTCCTGCTTGTTGTCTTTTCCGAAGGCCATTGCGGCCAGATTGATGCCGACGAGGATGACGACCCATGCGGCGACGACGAGGCGCCGGTGCCGGTAGGACCAGGATGTGATGTTCTTCAACATGTGAGCCTGCTTTCTGTGGTGGGGCGGGCGTCGCACCCGCTGCCAACACCGTGCACCGCCGCGCTGACGCGTCGCTGTCGGCGAACGCACGCGCCCACGCCCGGCGCGTCAGCGAAGTGTCAGAGGACCCCCGCATGCTCGGACCATGAACGAGCCCGGAGTTGACCTCACGATTCGACAAGCGATTGGTGGCGACAGTGAAGCGATCGGGCGGATCAGGGAGTGCGCCACGTTGACCGCCGACGCTCGGGTGATCGTGATGGCAGCACTGCTCGACGACGATCTGCCACGCCTTGTCTCAGCCGGTGCCCTCGCAGTGAGCAGCCGGGATCGGCAGATCGTGGAGATCGCGCGTGCTCATCTCGCGGGACAGAGCGAGCTCGTCGATGCCCTCGCCCGCGACCACCTGGTCGATCACCCGGACAGCCTGATCGTCGCCTGGATAGCGTCCAACGCCGCTCTCCGGGTGTCGTCGAGAAGGCCTGATCCAGCGGCCCTACACTCCCATGATGTACTCGATCTCCCTCCTCGGACCGGTCGAGGTTCGTCGCGACGGTGAGGTCGTCGCACTGCCCGCAGGCAAGACGACCGAGTTGCTGGTCAGGCTTGCCCTCGATGCCGGCGTCACCATCCGCGCGGAGCGGTTGATCGAGGATCTCTGGGGAGAGTCGGACAGCACCGAGAAGAACACGCTGCACTCGAAGGTCTCCATGCTGCGGCGGGCGCTCGGGGACTCGGCAGCGGTGACCGGTGGACGTCACGGCTACACGTTGGTCGTCGATCGGAGCTCGGTCGATTTGATCGAGGTTCAGCGTGTCGCCTCGATCGCGAGCGATTCGTCGGCGAGAGGTGACCATCGAGCCGCGGTCGATGCATGCGCACGCGCGCTCGAAATGTTCCGCGGTGACATCCTCTGCGACGCCGGCGACGGCGACTGGGTGATCCCACATCGAGTGCATCTCGAAGAGACTCAGCTCGGCCTCGTTCATGATCTGCTGGCGGCACGTGTTGAGCTCGGAGATGCGGCGGAGGTGATCGGCGAGCTGGAAGCTCTGGTCGCGCGTCATCCGCTACGCGAGAGCATGTGGGTGCTTCTGATCACCGCCCTGTACCGCAGCAACCGACAGGCCGACGCGCTCGCTGCCTACCAGCGGGTGCGAACGCACCTCTCAGAGGAGATGGGGCTCGTCCCCGGGCCGCAGCTACAGGCACTCGAGCGCAGGGTGCTGGTGCAGGATCCAGCACTCGACGGTACGGCACGAGACCCGGCAGCATCTTCGTTGGTCGACGTAGGAAACCTGCCCGCGCTCACGTCGCCGCTCGTCGGTCGAGACACCGACGTCCACGAGGTCAGTGGTCTGTTGACCCATGGTCGACTCGTCAGTGTGGTCGGCCCTGCAGGGGTCGGTAAGACCCGACTGGCCGTCGAGATCGCTCGCCGTCAGCCGGTCGCCGGCGGCGCATGGCTGGTCCGCCTCGACACAACCCGCGCACCATCAGCGATCCCCCAGGTCGTGGGCGCTGCATTCGGCTTGGTCGGTGCGACAGAAGCGATGATCCTCGATCGGCTCAGGGCGACCGAGCTCCTCGTGGTGCTCGACAACTGCGAACACGTGCTCGAACCGGCAGCCGACCTCTGTGCTCGTCTTCTCGACGCTGCCCCACGCCTACGGATACTCGTGACGAGCCAGGTCCCGCTGGGGCTCGACGGCGAGATCGTGTATGCGCTCGAGCCGCTGACAATGACCGATTCGGTGACGTTGTTCGCTCAACGTGCAACTGATCGGCGGACGTCGTTCCGTCTCGACGCCGACAACGCCGCCGCCGTCGAGGAGGTGTGTCGCTCGCTCGATGGGCTGCCACTGGCCATCGAACTGGCAGCAGCGCGCACCAAGGCGCTGTCCGTCCAGGAGATCGCCCGCCGCCTCGAGGACCGCTTCAGCCTGTTGAGCGACCCGAGCGGGCGACGACAGGAACGGCACCGAGCGCTCTCCACCGCGATCGGGTGGAGCTACGACCTGCTGTTCCCCGACGAGCAACGTGGCCTTGGCGCTCTTGCGTGGTTCGCCGATGGCGCGCCGCTGGCTGCCGCCGAGCACGTTGCCGTCGCCCTCGGTGTTCCCGCAGCATCGACGCTCGACGTCTTCGCCCGACTTGCTGACCGCTCGCTCGTGACGGTCGACGTCGCCGCCACCGGCGAGGTCCGCTACCGACTCCTCGACAGTGTCGGAGCCTTTGCACGGGGTCGCCTCGACGAAGCCCGGCTGACCGACCGTGCCCGCGCGGCGCACGCCGAGTGGTTCGAGATGGCATCCGTGGTCGCCTTCGATGAGCAGCGAACGGCGAAGCAGGCCCGGCACGTTGCATTCGTCCGAACCGAGCGAGCCAACCTGGATGCCGCCCTCGTAAGGACCGCGGCGAACGACCCTGCGCAGGGGCTCCGGATCGCCCTTGGCTTCGGCTGGGCGTCCGTCATCCTCGGTGAAGGCGGGATCGGCGCCGAGCGCCTGCGCCTGGCTCTTGACGCCGCCGGTTCGTCCGCAACCGACACCGACCGGGCGCTCGCGTTGTCGCTCATCGCCTGGAACGAGTCCGGCGCTGACATCGAGCGAGCATCGGCCGAAGCGGCCCTGGCCATCGAGATCGCAGACCGCACCGGCGACAACCACGTGATCACCAGCAGCCGATTCGCGAGCGCCTTCGTTCTCTTCCAGCTCGGTCAGACCGGTGCAGCCATCGACGTGCTCGAGCGCTGGCACGCCGACGCACATCCTGAGGCAACGGTGTGGGATCGCGGCCTGCGGTCCATGCTGCTCGGGTACGCCAGCTTCGCTGCAGGCGACAGCCGGCGCGCCAACACCGCCGGCGTCGAGGCCGAACGACTGCTCCCGCTCGTGGGTGATGACTGGCTCACCAGCCACTTCGAAGCGATCCTCGGCCAACTCGCCCAGATCGAAGGGCGCTACCCCGATGCCGCTGCCCATCTCACCCGCGCCGCCCAAGCCGCACAGCGCGCCCACATGGCGGCCACCGAAGGGTTCCACCTGGCGAGCCTGGGCGTCGTCCTTCACCAATCGGGAGACGATGAGGCAGCCATCGCCACCTTCGAGGAGGCGATCCGGCTCGCCACTTCTGTCGGGTTGATGCGCATCGCCGCCTTTACACGCGTACGACTCGGAACGCTGCTCCACGGACTCGGCGAGGTCGAGCCCGCCCGAGCCGCCCTGTCAACGGCCGACCACTGGTTCAGAGCCTCCGGCGGCGGCGCAGAAGGGGCGCTCGCCCAGTGTCTCCTTGCGGCGATGGACGCCGATGACGACATCCCTGATGCTGCTCAACGACTCACCACGATCCTCGAGGCAGCACAAACCGATGGGGACAGTGCCGTGCAAGTACTCGCGCTCGATGCACTCGCCGGCATCGAGTCCCGCGCTGGTGACCTCACCACCGCACTCGATCTGCTCTCTCTAGCAGACGAACTCATGCGGTCCGTCGGCCACCGCCTGGCAGAGCACGATCGCATCGATGCCCGCCGCGCGCGGGCGCGGGTGAGGGTAGATCCTATGGCCACTGACTGAATCGGGAGATGCAGCGAGTCCCCATCCGACCAGGACGTGAATCGGGAACATCGTCGGGAGCATCTGCTCGGCGTCGTGATCGATGAGCGTCGAGAGTGACGTGGCTTATCGGTGTTCTGGTCGGGTCGGCGGCCCCATGTGCTCCGTCGTGATCGTTGGGAACTGCGGGGCTGTTCGCGTCGTCTCAAGGCTTGGATGTGGTGCCGTTGGCCGATGGGGGTGTGGTGCAAACTGATCTTGACCGTCGACGACAGTTCGAAGCCGTGCTCGATGTGGTGTACGAGCCGCTGCAGCGGTACCTGGGTCGACGAACGCAGCCGGCCGACGTGTCGGAACTCCTGAACGACTCGTTGCTCGTGATCTGGCGTCGGCTCGAGTCCGTCCCATTGGATGATCCGCTTCCCTGGTCGTATGGGGTCGCGAAGCGCTGCCTGGCCAATCATCGCCGGGGTGCGCAGCGACAACTGCGGCTGATCGGACGGGTGATCGATCGTGCTCCGAGAGATTCCTTCGCGTCGCGCGCACCCGGCCCCGAGTTCGACCACCCGCAGCTCGAAACTGCCTTGGACGAACTTGACGATTCGGATCGTGAACTGGTTCGGCTGTGGGCCTGGGAGCAACTCGGGCCGCGCGAGATCGCTGTCGTTCTCGGCACCACTGCGAACGCGGTAAGTCTCCGTCTCATGCGTGTGAAGAACAAGATTGTTACCTCGATGGAGCGACAGGATCTTGCCGCTGCCGGACAGGAAGGGCTTGGACACGGAAGGGAGCCTCGGTCGTGAACGACGAGCTGCGAGAACAACTCGGGCGTCTCGACCCGATGCATCCCGGTGTGCCCGTCGAATCAGCGACGACCCTTTCGTCCAAAGCCCGAATGGAGCAGATCATGAACACCCCACTCATCGACCAGGAAAATTCACTCTCTACATCGACCCGGCGAGTTACGTCGATCGGCGGACACCGCCGTCGCAACCGGATGCTGCTCGGCGTTGCCGCCGCTGCGGTCGTCGCCATCGTTGGCGCCGTCTTCGTCGGCAACAGTGGCGGCGACGACAGCACCGAGGTCGCCGCCGGGCCGCCGATCGAGCTGTCGCTCGGTGACAGCAACGTGGTGTCGTCGTGCATGGTGTTCGACGTGGGCCTGCTCGCCGACATGTCGCCGGCGTTCGCCGGCACGGCGACGTCGGTCGAGGGCGAGACGGTCACCGTGACCGTCGACCGCTGGTACACCGACGGTGACGCTGCCACGGTCGTCCTCAAGGGCGCCGACGCGTCGCCGGCGCTGATCGACGGGTTCGAGTTCGTGGTCGGCCAGCAGTACCTGATCACGGCGGCAGAAGGCAACGTCAACTTCTGCGGTTACAGCGGGCCGGCCACGCCCGAGCTCACGGCAGCGTTCGCCGCCGCCTTCCCCGGCTGAGCGCTCACGACAAGCCATTGATAGCGATACTACGGAGTCTGGCGAAGGCTTCGGAGGCATCGCAGCATCGTGGTGGCTCCATGGGCGAGCGGCACTTTGCCCGGTTCTCCTCATTCAGAATTCGGCTCGGCTGATCGGCTGATTCTGCGCTGGAGTGCACCTGAGGTGGTCGCGGTTTGTAAGACTTTCGCTCCATGTCGATGGAAACCACTCGTGTCGATCTCGACCAGCGGCGAGGGTGGGCGCGTATCCGTGCAGTGGTCGTGTGTCTCACCGGGATCGCGGTCATCGCGCTGTCCACTGCTGTCCTCGCGCTGATCGTCCTCGGTGGCATCGCCCGCTTCTGGACCTGGCTGCGCAACCGCAGCATCGAGGACGCCGGCGTCTGGGAGGTCGCTGCCGAGACAGTGTTCGCATCGGCCCTACTGGCGGTCGCGATCAGCTTCGGCATCCTCTTTAGGTGGTTCTGGGTCGGGTCGGCCGCTGCGGTGCTCACCGAGATCAGTGCGATCCGCGTGGAGGCCGACGGGTCAACCCTCGCGAGCAAGGGCCGGCCCAGCAGCACCAGCGGGCAGGTCGAGGCGCAGCGTCGCACACTCAACGTGCTCGAGGAGCTGTCCATCGGGCTCGGTCGGCCAATGCCCGAGCTGTGGGTCACCCGCGACGCTACGCCGAACGCGCTGTCGATCCGGTCATCCAAGCGGCGAATCGTCTGTACCACCACCGGCGTCGAAGTGCTGTCGCGGGACCAGCTAGAAGCGATGCTGGCCCACGAAATTGGGCACCTGTGGGCGGTCGATGCGCATTGGGTCGGGTCTGGAATGGTCGCGCTGGCGAGGGGTCGCCGAGCCGGACTGGTACTCACGACCACAGGGTCTGTGGTGTTCTTCCTCCTCGTGATGGCGGCATGGAAGGGCCCCGGCGTCTTCTGGAGCGGCATCGTGTTCTCGTTCTTGCTGCTCGCGCTCGGTCTAGTCTGCACGCCGCTCCTGCGTCGTCTCGAGATGAGTATGCGGCGCCACGCCGACGAGATCGCCGACGTCGCTGCGATCAAGCTCGCCCGGAACCCCGGCTCATTGGCGTCACTGTGCGCTCGACTCGCCGATGAGGAACGCTCCGCCGTGAATGCTGCCTGGCGCTCGGAGCTGATGTGGTTCGAGATGGTGGAGGCCGAGGACCTGGCCGGCGAGAGCGACCCGGAAGCGGCGGTCCGCACTCGACGTGAGCTCGTGACGCGGGCACTCGGCGCCTATGCAGCAGCACGTGAACCGGTTCCAGAGGAAGTCGGGCACCGCTTCACGGCGTGGCTGTCGCAGCACGGCGGTACACAGGAGCCCGCGACCTCGGGGCTGCCTGTCGTGCCGACGCCGCCCGCGAAACAAAGGGTGGCGCCAAAGGAGTACCGGGCTCGTCAGCGGCAGCACCACCGCGACGAGCGCAAACAGCAGAAAGCCGCTGCGCAGCAGCGCACTGATGACGGGCCACGCCCGCCTCGTCAGCTTCCCTGACGGCCGGCGAATGAGCGACGTAGGGTCGGAGGATGCGCTTTGGGATGAAGACAGCTCCGCAACATACGAACTGGGCCGACATGTTGGCGGTGTGGAAGGAGGCCGACCAGATCGAGCTCTACGAGACGGCGTGGAACTTTGATCACTTCGAACCGATCTTCTCCGATCGCACCGGCCCATGCCTTGAAGGCTGGTCCATGCTCGCCGCGATGGCTGCGCACACCAACCGCATCCGGCTCGGCTGCCAGGTCAGCGGTATGCCGTATCGGCATCCGGCCGTGCTGGCCAACATGGCGGCCACCGTCGACATCATCAGTGGCGGCCGATTCATCATCGGCCTTGGCGCCGGCTGGAACCAGGACGAGTCCGATGCGCTCGGCATCCGACTGCCACCGATGAAGCAGCGGTTCGAGCAGTTTGCGGAAGGCGTGGAAGTCATCATCCGACTGCTCAGCGACACGGTCACCGACTACGACGGGAAGCACTTCGCCCTGCAGCAAGCACGGTGTGAGCCCAAGCCCATCCAGCGGCCGCATCCGCCAATCGCGATCGGCGGCACCGGTGAAAAGAAGACACTTCGCCTCGTCGCCCAGTACGCGCAACACTGGAACGCACTCGTGCGTGACCCTGCCGAGTGGCAGCACAAGAAGGAAGTACTGCTCGGCCACTGCGCTGACGTCGGCCGCGACCCATCCACCATCGAGTGCTCCGTGAACCTTCGCTACGACGCTTCGGCCGGGCCGTCCGCGCTCGCTGACGAGGCAGTCCGGTGGGCTGATGTTGGCGTCGACGTCGGCATCGTGATCCTCCCAACGCCGCACACGCCAGAGCCCCTCGCGGCCATCGCCGAAGCCCTCGCCCCCCTCAACATGGCATAGGCAGCTTCGAGGATTGGCAGCCAGACAGTCGTCATCGCCACCTCCGGCTCAGCGACGAGATCCTGCTCACATTCGGCGCCGTCGTGCCGATACGAGTTACGACGTGAGCTGGGAGCTGCCGAAGATGCGAACGAAATTATTGATCGTCGTGGTGTTCAGCGTGGGTCTGATGACGGGGTGCGGAGCATCCTCCGCGGCGAGGCCAAGTACCGACGCCGTTGCCGCCAGCGCGGCGGGCTTCAGTAGCGAAGACCAGTGTTCATTGGAGCGGGTCGTGCTCGAACTCGCCGTCGCGGCGCACACTTTCGAGACAGGTGCGTCGACAGGTTCCGAGGCGGAGCTGATCGAAGCGCGGTGGATCGATCGAGATCTTGAAGGCGTGGCGGTGATCGATGGATTAGTCGTACCGGTTGCGGACGAGCGGTGCAGCGAACCGCCTGCGGCTGTAGCCCAGTTGACGCCGGAGTGTTTCGGTGCAGTCTTTCGACTGGTCACTGCGGCCGAGGCCTATCAGCTTCATACCGGGGCTGCACCTAGCGTCTTGGCAGATCTGACTGGTGCGGGTCTGGTCGTCGATGGCGCACTGTACGACTTCAAGAACACGGTGATCGTGCCCACCGAGATCGGAGGCTGCCCTCCGATCGAGACCCAGTCGAGCGTCAATCAGGGCCTGTGCCTCTCCGAGCGCAAGACGCTTGAGGTCGCTTCCGAGGCCTTCCTTGCCCAGTTTGGCACGCTGCCAAACGACGAGAGTGAGCTAGTCAGTGCAGGGTTGATGCGGAGCGAGATTGAGAATTACGACCTCGTCACATCGAACGGCGTCATCGAGATAGTCGCCGTCAGCGACCAGTGCGCACCGTTTGAGGAGACCCCGGACAGCTAGATGCTCGGACATGTGTAGGCCTACTCCGCACTCGCGTAAGGAATTCGGCTCCCAGCCATTTCGTCCCTCGTCGTGCGCTGTGGATGTCGGCCAGTACGTGGCTGAATACTCGCACGAGTACTCAGCCGTGCGTCCCGGGGCTGTCGCTCGCCTATTGGACGAGAATGCCACACGCATACGACGTTGTCAGGTTTGGGCGGTCGTGGTGGTGGCCGTGACGATGGTGGGTCCGACACCCGACATTCCGATAGTCAGTGCACTTTGCCCGCTGTAGAGATCAATGGTGACGACATCGCCTGTCGAACCGCACCGGAACGGCACGGCTTCGATGGGTGCACTCAGGTCATCGATGAGCTGCGTGGGTTCGTTGCACTGCTGGAGAAGGATGAGGGCGTCTCTGACGAATGTGCCGTCGAAAGTCGACGCCGTGATGCGAATGGTGCCTCCGTCCGCTTCAGTATTGAAGCCTGCCGACACCGTGTAGGTAAGAAGTGCGCTCGATCGGACGACTCCGTTGGTTGCCTCGAAGCTCCATTCGGACTGTGAAACGCCGGTCGCCAGCAGCGTGTCGACCGGAGCCGCGGTCGACGGGATGGGAGCCGTTGACGTGCATGGAATGACGACCATCGCGCCTCCTTGGAAGTTGGCCTCGAGATCCGGATTGGCCCGCTCGAGGTCGTCGATGGTGACGCCGAAACGCTCGGCAACGTTCTCGGCTGAGTCGCCGATCTGCACCACTCGTGTCGCGCATCCGACTTCCGGAGTGGCACCCGCTCGCCATGCGGAGAACATCGGCTCGATGGTGGCAAGGATCTGCTGAATCTTCTCCGAGCCGACTGGTGGCTGGCCCGCTGCCCTGGCGCTGCTGGCCACGACGATCTGCCAACCATTGACCGATCGCATGCCCGTCGTAGTGGTAGCCGATGGATTGGTGATGCCGTCAGGAAGCGATTGGGATGAGCGGACGCCAGTGACCAGATATAGCGCGTCGTCGTCGCCATACATCAGGGAGAAGTTCGCCCCGCTCAAGATTTGGTTGCCGTACTCGGCGCCGAGTGTCGGGGCAAGCGCGGCGGAGATATCGCTGCGGAGCTGGGCCGAGTCAATGTGTGGGTAGGCGGCGTCGAGCACTTCGGAGCGCGTTGGTCCTGTCAGCCCGGCAGCGACCTGAGCGACGAGATCTGGCAGCACGCTACGAGCAGCGGCTACGTCGGCGATGTCGTTGGCTGTGGAACCGCGCTCGTCGTAGTTGTACATGACGTTGCCCATGACGCGGTCGCCCTCAGGAGTGAGGGCTGAGTACTCGTCGAGAGGGACTCCCTTCGCAGCCCCCTCTGAATTGCCGAGGTCGACGATGACGCTCAGCCTGATTCCCCGCTCGTTGTACGCAACGGCTTGGAGCGGATTTCGATCGGCTAGCAGGGCAACGAAGCCGTCGGGCAACGCTGCGGCGAACAGGTCGCGGAACGCGGTCGGCCACACTTCCGGTGCGACGCGGTTGCTGCTCAGCGAGGTGGTCGACTCTACGTTGAGGCTGGCTCGATCATCGGGCCGACCATCACGCAGCACAACGGCACCGCCAATCGCCAGCAACCCGGCTGCGGCGACGCTGAGGCCGACAAGGCTGACCGGGCGCCGCCGTGCCCGCGGCGCTGTCGACGTGAGCGCCATCCCGCCGGCAGCGGCCGTGGCGGCGTCGCCGACGTCGTCCATCAGCGACCGCACCTCTGCCGCAATCTCGGTATCGGTCATCATCATTGGAGGCTCCTTCGCAGCCGAAAGCGGGCCGAGGTCAAGAGGCGCTCGGTCGAACGTTGTGAGATGTCGAGCGTCGCTGCGGTCTCTGCCGCGGTCATTTCGAACCAATAGGTCAAGAACAGGACCGCCCGTTGCTGAATCGAGAGGCCAGCTACGGCATCGGCAACATCGACTCGCAGGGAGTCGGGTTCGGTGCTATCCGGGCGGGCGACTGCGAGTTCACGCGCGAGCCGCCGTCGAGACGAGCGTGCACCCTGTCGAGCCTCGTTGAGGACTGCACGATAAAGGTACGCCCTGTGCTCGGTGACCTCCGACCATCGCCGTGACGACAGTGTCCGCAGAAACGCCGACGACACCATGTCCTCGGCGTCGGCCGGCCCCACCAACACCGCGGCAAACCGAAGCAACTCGGGCGAGTACTTGAGGTACAGCTCCTCGGTTGCGTCGTCCATCACACCCATTAGATGCCATCGAAGCCCTGGCCCCGCCACATTCGGGTTACCCCACGGAGGCGGACCGGCTGGCGTCCAATGAGGAGACGGTGAAGTTGAGGTCCGTACCTGTGAGCGCGGTGAAGTGCCAGACGTTGTTGCGCACAGTGATGACGACTCCTGCGACCTCGAGGGTGGCGACATCGTCCGGAACGATGCCGACGAGTTCGATCGGGCCGTCGCCGTCCTGGAAGGCGCCGTAGGCGAGTCCTGTGGACAGCAGGTTCGCGGCGAGGCATCCACTCGAGGAGAACGTCGCGAAGGCAATCTCGAAGCACGTACTCGAAGCCCCTTCGCCCGCCGAGAGGCTCACGTTGACGGTGCCGTCGGAGTAGGCGACGGCGCTGCCAGCGGCAGACACCGTTGCGCCGAAGGTCAGCTCAGCGTCGGTCGGCGAGGGCTGTAGTCCCATC
>JAYVVY010000324.1:0-5140 GCA_043786575.1 Ilumatobacteraceae bacterium | reverse complement strand
CCCCATGACAACACCGCTGCGACCCGGCCACGGTGGAGCAGCCCGATGATGGTCAGCGCCGTCACCAGTGCCACCACCGTGTAGCCGCCGCGGAGCAACCACGGTGGCGAGTAGTCGGCGAACAGAAAGAGGCCGACGAGCACTGTCAGCCCACCTCCTGCAAGCACGTCGGCCGTCGGCGTACTGGCCAGCTGCCAGCGGCCGCTGCGGTGCCACACGGCCAGCAGTACCCCGACGAAAAGTTCCGGCATGCGCAGGACCGTGTTGAACTCCAACGATGGCTGCCAGTCGGTGGCCACGTTCGACACGACGACCGGCACGATCACGCCGATGAGTGCGGCACCCGCGAGCCACCGAGTCGAGTGACGCAGGCGAACGACCACCACCAGTAGCAACGCAAGTACGACGTAGAACTGCTCCTCGACGGCCAACGACCATGTCGGCCCCAGCGGACCAACGATGGTCTGCAGCAGCTTGGATTCGCCACCGGCGATGACGTGCCAGTTGGTGACGTTCCAGGTCGCAGCGATCGTGTCGGAGGACCGCGCGGCGAGCGGACCCGACACGCTGAGGGAAATGACGGCGGCGACGACGACGAACGCAGCCGGCCACAGCCGGCGAATGCGGCGTGCCCAGAACCGGGAGAGCTGAATATCGCCGGAGGCGGACGATTCGCGGAGCAGCAGCGACGTGATGAGGAACCCGCTGAGGGTGAAGAACACCGACACGCCGATGAACCCGCCGCGCACCCAACCGACGAGACCTGCCTGAGCACACCCGTGGAACAGGACAACAGCAGCGATGCAGACACCGCGCATGCCATCGAGCGACGGCTCGTAGGCGCTGAGGGCGCTGGTGGCGGATGATGGTGCCGTAGACGGTGCCGCGGCCCCAGCTGGCGGTGGTGTCATGCGGGGAGGTCGTTGCGCAGTGCTCCGCCTCGCCACGGGCTGAACTCGTACACGAACTGGTAGGCAAACATGGTGGGCCAGACGCTGACCAGCAACCGATCCGCTCTGCCAATGGTGGCGGTGACCACCTGGGAGGTACTCAGCCCCAGCGCATCCAGCGGCAGCCCGGTGTGCCGAAACGCAACCTGCTCCAGCCCGGCTTCCTCGGCCACGCGCAGGAACCGGCGGCGGGTGAAGAAGCGCAGATGGGTGGCATCGAGCACCCCGCGCTGGTCGTAGTCGAAGCGGCCGGCGGTGATGCGAAAGCGTGGGTACCAGTGACTGATGTTGGGCACGCTGGCGATGATGGAACCCTGCGGGCGCACCCGGGCTGCCATCGCGCTGAGCAGCCGGGCGGGGTCGGGGAGGTGCTCGATGATGTCTGCCGCGAGCACCAGGTCGAAGTCGCCACCGACTTCCTCCGGAATACCCTCGCTGAGGTCAGCCGTGACAAAGCTGCTCATCCGGCCTCGTACGCCACCGGCCTCGGCGATATCGACGCCGACAACCGTATGGCCGGCGTCGGTCAGTGCTTTGGCAAGCCAGCCGGGGCCACAGCCAACGTCGAGAATGCGCAGCGGTGGGCGGCCGTCAACCATCTGCAGGATGCGACCGTGCGAGCTGTACGGCGACGGCTTGAACGCATACGGCTCGGCCACGTGACCGAGGTGGCCGCTGCCGAAACCCGAGCGGCCAAGGCGGTACCGAACCGTGTCGACCACGACATCTTTGGCGTATTCCAAGCCGTTGACGTGGCAGATCTCGTCGCCGTAGTACGTGGGGATAGCCACTTCGACGATCTTCATCTTCGCGTCGGCCAGCTGCAGAATGATCTCGGTGTCGAAGTCGAACGCGTCGGAGTTGCCGATGAAGGGCAGCTGTGCGAGCGCGCTGACGCGATAGGCCCGGTAGCCGGAATGCCACTCGCTGAGTGACAGCCCGGTGAGCGCATTTTGGGTGGTGGTGAGAATGCGGTTGCCGACGTACTTGTACATCGGCATCCCACCCTTGCGGGCCTCGCCGCGGTGCATCATGCGCGAGCCGAACACCGCGTCCGCATCACCGTTGACGATGGGGTCGATGATGTCGCCCATGATCTCCGGGGCGTACTGGCCGTCGCCGTGCAGCAGTACCACGACGTCCCAGCCGTGGTTGATGGCGTACGTGTAGCCGGCCTTCTGATTCCCGCCGTACCCCAGGTTCTCGGGGTGGCGAACAACGGTCAGATGGAACCGTGGATTCTCACCGATGTGCACCTGGGCGACGTACTCCTGGGCAACGCCATGCGTGTCGTCGGTGGAGTGATCATCGTGCACCAACACCTCCGCAAGCTGCAGCTGCGTGGCATCGGGAATGCGGTCCAGAACGCGCGCCAGCGTGCTCTCGGCGTTGTAGGCAACTACCAGCACACCGACCTTCACGGCTGCACCCCTTTCGGCGGGCAAGGCTACTGCGGAGCTACGGTTGCGACTGCCATGCGCACTCAGCCTTTCACTGCGAATGACCGGCGCGTGGTGCGCCTACTGGTCGCGCTGGGTGCTGCGATTCGCGTCGTGCACGTCCTGACCAAGTGGAACCGACCATTGGGTCTCAATGATTCGCTGTACTACAGCGGCCAGGCTTACCAGCTGGCGCACGGCACCCTGTTTCGGGAGCTCTTTGTCAACCAGCCCGGGGCCGAGCACGGCCCGCTGACATCGCTGCTGATGGCGCCGGTCAGCTTCGGTGATGACTACGCCCGTTGGCAGCGATTGGTCACCCTGGGCTGTGGCATTGCGCTGGTGTGGCTGCTGGCCAAGTTGGGCGCTCGCCTGGGCGGCCCGAAGGCCGCCATCTGTGCTGCAGGTATTGCGGCCATCGCTCCCAACCTGTGGATGAACGATGGATTGGTGATGTCGGAAAGCATCAGCATGCTGCTGGTGGCCTGCGTGCTGTGGTTCGCCCCCGACGCAGTTGACGTCGCCACACGTCGGTCCTTTGTCCTGCTCGGCGTGGCGCTTGGGCTCGCGGCGCTGGCACGCAGCGAACTGATCGTGCTGGTGCCGCTGGTGCTGCTCTGGCTGGGGTTGTGTCGTCGCCGTCAGAGTGCTGCCGTGTGGCAAGCAGTGGTGCCGGTGGCGGCCGTGGTGGCAGTGGTGCTGCTGCCGTGGGTCGCGTTCAACCTGGCCCGGTTCGAGAACCCTGTGCTGCTGACCACCAATGACGGCACAACGTGGCTGGGGTCGAATTGTGACCCGACGTACAGAGGGCAGAGCATCGGGGGATGGTCCTTTGTGTGCGTTGTGAGCGATCCTGAGTATCGGATGGATGAGGAGCCCAGTGTGCGCTCTGCCCGGCAACGTTCGATGGCGATGCACTACGTTCGCGGGCATCTTTCCGACGTTCCGGTGGTCGTGCTCGCTCGCATCGGGCGCACCTTGGACCTCTATGGCCAGAGGGACCTGATACTGCAGGACGTGGGCGAGGAGCGGCCGCGTTGGGCTGCTTGGGCCGGCGTCGTGTCGTTCTGGGTGATGGCCGTGATGTCGGTGTTGGGCGCTCGACTGCTCGGCCGACGCGATCGCTGGCTGTTGTTGCTGCCCTGCCTGGTGGTCCTGTGTACGACGGTGCTCTTCTACGGTGGCCACCGCATTCGCTCTACCGCGGAGCCGACACTGGTGCTGCTGTCAGCGATCTGGCTGGCGGCGATGATCGAGCAACGTCGCGGTCACCAACAGCGTGACGACCAGTAGCCCAGGGCCGTGCAGCTTGTCCCACAGCCCGGGCCAGCCGGCGTTGGCTGAGTAGCGCCCAAGCAGCTGGCGCTGTGTGATTCGTGCTCCGATGGCGGCGACCAACAGCAGCGCGCCTGCGCCCGCAATTGCCGGCCGACGCAGCACGACGATGGCCGCCGCAGGCGCGAGCGCGACGACAGCCATCGAGGGCGAGACGAGCAACGCCGTGAGCCCGACAAGCGCCAGCGCGCTGACGATCGCCGACCGCATCGGCACAGGGGCCCAGACATCGCGATCGAGGCTGGGTGGCCCCGCGTGCCATGTTGGCTCGTGAGCCGTGGCAGCGGGCCGGACGATTCTTCGGCGGCCGATCGCCAGCACAACGCAGCCAAGCGCTGCGAACGCCGAGACGATGAGGGCGACAGTGACGGGAGTTTGCGCCTGCCACTCGATGGTGACGACGGTGGGCATGGTGGACGGCGGCAGCCACCAACCATTGAAACCGCCGCCCACCTGCTGGGATGCGCCGAGCGGCTGTCCACCGCTGTTCGCGGCCCAGCCGTTGTTGAAACCCTCACCCATGATCAGCCAGCAGCCGGTGGGGCACGGTGCGACTGTGGCGGTGCGGGTTGTGCGAGTGCGTTCGACAGTGACCGTCGGGGGAGTTGTTCGCTGGACAGCAGCGACGCCGTCGTCGAACACCAACTGGTTGACGTCGAGGCCGCCGACCAATCCGTTGGCGGTGCTGATCCGATGCGTGCCAGCCGAAAGATGTAGCGGCTCGCAGGTGTGGAGGGATTCGAGGTCCCCTCCTTCGGTGGCCACCAGTCCGATGTTCTCACCGTCGATGGTCAGCAAGGTGTCGTCGCAAGTGGGGTCGCCGTGGCCCCCGCGTACCGGCAGCGGAATCGCAGGGGAGACCAGCTCGCGGATGGACACGGGCAACGTTGTGATCTCGCCGAAGCGGCGATCAATCGTGGTCGCCTGGTCGATCGCCGTGACCGTCAGGGTGAACTGGCTGCCCGTGAGCGCTGTGGGCAGGGTCAGCGTGCTCTTCCCGCTCTCGTCCGGCGCGGGCACCTCCAGGTCGTATGACGTGCCGTTGCCGCCGACCACTTGCACAGCCGTGATCAAGGAATGCTGCCCGTCGAGGTACTGCACGATGCCGAGGTCGGTGAGTGGTTGGCCGTTGAGCGGCACGCTCAGCGTGGAGCCGATGGCCTGGCCGAAGGGAGAGGTCCACGCGGTGCCCACATTGTGATCCGCGGCGCCGACGCCACGCGCCGAGGGAACACCGGTGAGGTGTCGGTTCGAGGTAGTGACGCCACTGACGAGATCGAGCGCATCCAGTACCGACTCAGGAGCGCGGTCGTTGGGTTGCACGGTCGCCGTGACGGTGAAGTCGTGGTCGGTGGCCAGTGTGAACTCGCGCTGCATCGTCGGCTCGGGGTCGCTGCGCCAGCGGTTCCGAGGGTC
>JAYVVY010000323.1:0-3326 GCA_043786575.1 Ilumatobacteraceae bacterium | reverse complement strand
CTACACGGCAACCTGTCGCAGAACGCGCGCGAGCGCAACCTGGCCGACTTCTCGTCGGGCCAAGTGAAGGTGTTGGTTGCTACCGACATCGCCGCCCGTGGCATTCACGTCGACGACATTCGCCTCGTGGTCCACGTCGACCCACCGGCAGAGCACAAGGCATTCCTTCACCGCTCTGGCCGTACTGCCCGCGCCGGTGCCGAAGGCATCGTCGTCACCATCGCAATGCCGGACCAACGCAAGGAAGTCCGCTCAATGATGCGCTCAGCGCGTATCGAGCCCATCGTCACCGACGCAGTACACGCCAACCACCCCATTCTTGACGCTCTCGCCGGGCCGGCACAGCCGGCACGCCGCATCTCCGTTGCCCAGGCAGCGCCGATGGTCGAGCGCGGTCCTCGTCAGGGCCAGGGCCAACGCGCCGGCAGTCATCGTCAGGGCAGTGGCACGGCCAAGTCGTCGGGCCAGCGGTCGGGTCAAGGCGCACGCACCGGCCAGGGCCAGTCGCAGCGATCGGGCGCCTCGCGCCCAGCCGCGGCGGCCACCACCGACGCAGGCCGTCCAGCCCGGGTCACACAGGACGGTCGTCCGGCATCTCGCCCAGCGTCCAGCCCGCACGGCCGCAGCCGTCGGTCGTCGTCCACCTACAGCCGCTAGTTCACCCAACGCGTCTGTGCACTTTCGCTCGCTTGGCGGGCGAAAGTGCACAGACGCAATGGTGACTCGGGGAGGTGCAAGGATCGCGTGCATGCGTCTTCGCCAGCCTCGAATCCTGCCCGTTACTGAAGCCGAGTGGACTGAGGATTCGAGGCCGGTTCTCGCCCCCAACGCTGCTCGCGGCCCGCTTCTCAACGTCTTCTCCACCATCGCCCGCCACCCGAAGCTGTTGAAGCGGTGGGTGGTGTTTGCAAACCACGTACTCAACGGCAGCACGTTGCCGGCGCGTGAACGTGAGCTTGTCATCCTGCGCACCGGCTTTCTGTGCCGCTCGGGTTACGAGTGGGCGCAGCACGCCACGATCGGGCGCGCCGCTGGATTGACGGATGACGAGATCATTCGCCTCACGGTTGGCTCCACCGACGCCGGCTGGGCCGACCATGACCGCACACTGCTGCAGGCCTCCGAACAACTGGTCGCTGATCACTTCGTCGACGACTCCACGTGGACGGCGTTGGCCGCCACATGGAGCCAGCAACAGTTGATGGACCTCGTGTTCGCCGTTGGGCAGTACACGCTCGTGTCCATGGCCTTGAACACCTTCGGGGTGCAATTGGAGGGCACCACCGAGCGCTTCCCGGCCGACCAGTTTGTGGACGGTTTGTTTCCCCGCGAACGATGACGGGGAACCTGGCGGGACACCTCTGGTACTGACAGCACCCTGCTACGCAGCCGTACGGTCGGCACCGGGCAGCTCATAGCAAGTACCGTGCAACCGCTATGACCTTCCACTTCGCCACCCGTACCGCAGGGCTACGGTCGTCCGCCATCCGCGACCTGCTGAAGGTCACCGAGATGCCCGACATGTTGTCGCTTGCCGGCGGGCTGCCCACGCCGGACAGCTTTCCCCTAGCCGATCTGCGACGCGAGGCAGACCGGCTGCTGGGCGAGTATGGCCCGCGGGTCGTGCAGTACAGCGCCACCGATGGCGTCATCGAGCTACGCCAGTGGATTGCTGATCAGTACACGGTGGAACTCGGTCGGCCGATCTCGGTCGATGGCGAGATCATCGTCACGCACGGCTCACAGCAGGCGCTCGATCTGCTGGCCAAGGTGCTCATCGACCCGGGCGACGTGGTTGTCTCCGAGTCGCCTGCCTACCTCGGCGCCGTCCAGGCGCTGGAGCTGTTTCAGCCCCGCTTCGAGGTGATTCCGGGCGACAAGGACGGTATGCAGGTGGACCTGCTCGCCGAGCGGCTGGCAGCGGGCTTGACGCCGAAGCTGGTGTATGTGGTGCCCAACTTCCACAACCCCTCCGGCGCCACCATGTCGCTGGCCAGGCGCCAGCAGCTCGCAGCACTGGCCGATCAGTACGAACTGCTCATCATCGAGGACGACCCCTACGGCGCCATCCGTTTCGAGGGTGTTCCGATACCGCCAATCGCCAGCTTCACCGAGCGTGTCGTGTACCTCAGTACGTTCTCCAAGATCGTCGCGCCCGGCTTCCGGGTGGGCTGGATGATTGGCCCGCCGGAAGTCATGGCGTGGGTGGCACGGGCAAAGCAGGCGGCCGACCTGCATACCTCCAGCTTTGCGCAGTTACTGCTGGCCAACGTGGTCAGCGAGCCGGGCTGGTTGGAGCAACAAAAGGCGCGCATCGTGCCGATGTACCGCGACCGTTGCGTCGCACTGGCCGATGCGCTGGAAAGCACCCTCGGCCACCGCATCTCCTTTCACCGGCCTGCTGGCGGCATGTTCTTGTGGACCGAGTTCAGCGACATTCCCGACACCACCAAGCTGCTGGCCGCCGCGGTGAAGGAGGGTGTTGCGTTCGTGCCCGGCAACGCGTTCACCATCGACCAGGTACCGGATGCAAAGGCTCGCTTCTCGTACTCCACGTTGTCGCCGGCACAGCTGGTTACCGCTGTCGAGCGTCTTGCCCGCGGCGTGGCCGCTCTCGGCTGACCTTGTTGCAACACAGGCCGGGCCTTGATGGGCTTCGGGCGATCGCCGTGGCGCTGGTCATGGCGTTCCACCTGGGTCATCTCCCTGGAGGAATCCTGGGCGTTGACGCGTTCTTCGTCGTCTCGGGTTGGCTGATCACGTGGAGACTGCTGGGCGAAATCGACACCAGCAACACCATCGATATCCGCCGATTCTGGGCGTCACGAGCACGCCGGCTCATGCCGGCCAGCTTGCTGGTGATCGCGTTCATCGCTGTCGCGTGGCCGCTGGTCGGTATCGCCGTGCCGTCGTTGCGCCACGACATCTTTTGGTCGCTCGCGTGGTCGTCGAACTGGGGCACCATCACCGGCGGCGGCGATTACTGGGCGCGCTTCTCCAACCCGTCACCGTTGAGCCACTTCTGGTCGCTCGCCATCGAGGAGCAGTACTACCTTGTCTGGCCGGCCGTGATCTGGCTGTTCATTCGTCGCCGCCGACACCATCGGCGGGTGGTCGGCGTTCTCGCGGTCGCCGGCGCGGCCGCCTCCATCGTCTTCATGATCGCTCTGTTCGACCCGCTGTCACCGACCAGTACATACATGAACACCGGCGCCCGGGCGCACAGCCTGCTGATCGGCGCCGCCGCTGCCGCCTTCACACGGCAACTGCCAGATGGGTCGTTGCGCGGCGGCCGCGCCGCACGGTGGCTCGCACCCGCGGCGGCG
>JAYVVY010000322.1:0-2797 GCA_043786575.1 Ilumatobacteraceae bacterium | reverse complement strand
CGCTGCCAGCTTGCAACCGCAGAGTGCCTGGAGTCGTTCCCAGCCGACGTCGAGGTTGCTCCTGGCCACATGGCTCGCTGCTTTCACCCGTGGCTGGTGCCGCCCGCCGTCGACCAGATCGCCAAGTCGACTTCCACAGCGCACTCGGGTGATGCGGTGTTGTCGGTCGCCAATCTCAACTGCAACTACGGCAAGCTCGAAGTCGTTCACGACGTGTCGTTCGATGTAAAGGCCGGCGAGTGCGTCGCCATCGTGGGCGAGTCGGGGTCCGGCAAGACCACGCTCAGCCGTAGCATCGGCGGCCTGCACAAGGAGTGGACCGGCGACGTGCGGCTGCTCGGCAAGCCCCTTCAGCACGCGGCTCGGCAGCGCAGTACCGCCGATCGGCTACGCATCCAGTACGTCTTCCAGAACCCGTACAGCTCGCTCAACCCGCGCCGCAGTATCGGCGAGTCCGTTGCGCGCCCACTGCTCATCGCGGGCAAGTCGAAGCAGGAAGCGAATAGGGCCGTCGGCGAGATGCTGGAGCGTGTGTCGCTGACGGCTGCGTACGCGGCGCGCTTCCCGGACCAGCTGTCCGGTGGCGAGCGGCAGCGTGTTGCCATCGCTCGTGCCTTGGTGTCGCAGCCAGACATGCTGGTGTGCGACGAGGTCACCTCTGCGCTCGACGTGTTGGTGCAGGCCACCATTGTGGAGCTGCTCGCTGGACTTCGGAACGACCTCGGCCTCGCCATGGTCTTCGTGACGCACAACCTGCCGTTGGTCCGCTCCATTGCGGACCGAGTGGTGGTGTTGGCCGACGGTCGCATCGTCGAACAGGGCGAGACACGTGAGGTGCTGGACAACCCCCAGCAGGAGTACACGCGCAAGTTGCTCTCCGATACCCCTCGCGTCAGCGCCGCCTTTGCCCAAGGATGAAACGGTGGCCATCCAGCACACTCCGGTGCAGCGCGTTCGGCCGCCCTCGGCCACACACCTTGGCGTACAAACCGGCGTCGCTGACCCGGCGCTGTGCGTCACCAGCGACAACTGGATCGACCCGCCGTTCAACCGGTGGGGCTTCAGTCATGTCCGCGAACTCACCCGCACCGCTCTGGTCGCCCGTGGTCCACAGCCAGTGTGGAATCTTGCCGACCAGACACTAGATCTGACGGACTTCTCGGTCGAGCACCTCGGCGAGCGGTACTCGTATGTGGAGATGCTGCAGGCCACGTACACCGATGCCTGCGTGGTGCTGCACGACGGCACGATCGTGTTCGAGTACTACGACGAGGGCATCCGGCCCACTGACACGCACCTCCTGATGTCGGTCTCGAAGTCGCTGACCGCCTCGCTGATTGGCGTGCTGGTGGGGGAGGGCACTCTCACTACCGACGGGCTGGTCACCACCTATCTGCCCACGTTGGCCGGCAGCGTGTGGGAAGGCTGCACCGTGCAGCACCTGCTGGACATGCGCGGCGGTGTTGTGTTCAGCGAGCACGACATGGACGACCCTGAGGCGGACGGGTGCCTGCTGGAGCAAGTGTCGGGCTACACCACACATCGGCGCCCGGACCTGCCCGCGAACACGTACGACTGGATTCGTTCACTGCCCGCGCTGCCGCCGCACGGTGGCCAGTTCGAGTACCGCTCGATCCTCATCGACGTGCTGGCGTGGATTGCCGAGGAGGTGACCGGCGAGCGCTTCGCCGACCTGTTCTCCCGCCTGTTGTGGAGCCAGATCGGCGTGGAGCGCGACGCGGATCTGATCGTGGACTCGGCGGGCTTTCCGGTGGTCGAAGGCGGCTTCTGTGCGACAGCCCGCGACCTGGCCCGCTTCGGCCAGATGCACCTTCAGCGCGGCATAGCTGATGGGCGCCGGCTCGTGCCCGCGGAGTGGACCGACCGCGTGGTGACGCGTGATCAGGAGTTGATCGACACGTTTGGCGTCGGTTACGACGCAGACCCCGCCAACGCCGAGGCCTACTACCATGACTGCTGGTGGGTGTGGGACGCAGCGCTTGGCCGCTACGCGGGCTATGGGTTAGGCGGGCAAAATCTCCTGATCGACCGCGCCAGCAACACCGTGATCGTCAAACTCTCCAGCTGGCCGAAGCGGATGGATCCGCTGCTGGCCGCCTTCGCCGACACCGTCAACGAGGCATTGTTCGAGCGACTCAGCCGTTCCTGATCTCGACCGCTCTCAGTTCAACGGCAGTGCGTTGTACGGCGGCGACGATCTTGGTGTAGCCGGTGCAGCGGCACAGGTTGCCGGAGAGGCCAATCCGCACTTCCTCCTCGGTCGGCGTGGCATTGCGCTCCAGCAGCGCGGTTGCCGACAGCAGCATGCCGGGGGTGCAGAAGCCGCACTGCACGCCGCCTTCCTCCAGCAGGTTGCGCTGCAGCACACTGAGTGCCTCGCCGTCGGCCAGGCCCTCCACGGTGGTGATGGCCCGGCCCTGTGCTTGCACTGCCAAGAAACTGCACGAGTTGACTGGCTGCCCGTCGAGCAGCACCATGCAGGCACCGCACTCGCAGTCGTCGCAGCCTTCCTTGGTGCCGGTGAGGCCGACCTCGGTGCGAATAACGCTGAGCAGGTTCCGGCCCTGCTCAATGGCGACCGGATAGTCCCGCCCGTTGATCGCGAGGTGGATGTGGTGGGTGTCGCTCATGACGCTGCTCCGATGCCGATGGCGCGATTGACGGGGATGGCGATGACCTCGCCGCTCGCACGGCGGGCCGCGGCCTCGACGGCGCGCCGGGCCATGACGCCGACGGTGTGGCGGCGGTACCGATCGCTGGCCCGCACGTCGCTGAT
>JAYVVY010000321.1:0-9852 GCA_043786575.1 Ilumatobacteraceae bacterium | reverse complement strand
GCGAGCGGGTGCTCAGATTCGCGTTCGACTGCTGCGACGAGCGCGAGCATCTCGGTTTCGTCGATGCCCTCAGTGATGATGTCGGTGACCTCCGGTTCGCCTTTGGTGAGCGTGCCGGTCTTGTCCATCACAACGGTGTCAATGCGCGCCGCGGTTTCGAGTGCCATTGCATTCTTGAACAACACTCCCCGCTGCGCGCCCAGGCCAGTGCCGACCATGATCGCCGTCGGAGTCGCCAAGCCCAACGCGTCGGGGCAGGTGATGACGACCACGGTGATCGCGAACAGCATCGCCTCTGACACAGATCGGTCGGCCAGCACGTACCACACAGCGAACGTGGCGGCGCCGCCGAGCAAGGCGACGAGCACGAGCCAGAACGCGGCCCGGTCGGCGAGGCGTTGGCCAGGGGCCTTGGAGTTCTGTGCCTCCTGGACCAGCTTCACGATCTGCGCCAATGCCGTATCGGCGCCGACCTTGGTCGCGCGGACGCGAAGTGTGCCCGTCGTGTTCAGGGTTGCACCGATGACCTGATCGCCGGCTGTCTTGTGGACGGGGAGACTTTCGCCGGTCACCATCGACTCGTCGAGATCACTGTCACCCTCCTCGACGATCCCGTCGACGGCCACCTTCGCGCCCGGGCGAATCAACAGCAGATCATCGACCGCGACCTCCGCAGTCGGTATCTCGACCTCTTTGCCGTCGCGCACAACAGTCGCCTGCGGCGGTGCAAGATCGATGAGGGCACGGATGGCTTCGTTCGCTCCGCCGCGCGCACGCATCTCGAACCAGTGGCCGAGCAGCACGAACGTCGCCAACACGGAGGCTGCCTCGTAGAAGACCTCACCGCCACCGGTGAGGGTGACGACGAGCGAGTACAGCCAACCAGCCCCAACGCCAACCGCGACCAACACCATCATGTCCAACGTGCGCGCCCGCAACGCCCGGGCAGCGCCATCGAAGAAGATCCAGCCCGCCCAGAACACGACCGGCACACTCAAGATCAGCTGGAAGACGTCGTCGCGCAGCCCGAACGGTGCACTGGCGTTGAAGTTGAGAACATCACGACCGATCGGTGACCACAACAGGATCGGAATCGACAGCACGGCCGCAACAATGAATCGTCGGCGCATGTCGGCGACCATCGATGCCATCGACATACCAGCATGTCCACCGTGGCCCATCGCGTCGTGGGGCGATCGTGTCGCCGACTCGCTGTGGCCCGCCGGATGCTTGGCCGGTTCGGATCCATGAGCGGCATGCGATCGAGGCTTCTCGCTCTGCCCGGGCTCCCCCATCGGCATGCACATGTGGCCGGGCACAGATTGACCGGCGCAGTGATAGCCACAGTCCTCGACCCACCGTTGAAGGTCGGCGATCGACGTTTCGCTGCGGTCGTACGTGACAGTTGCGGTCTGTGCCACAGGATTGGCGTCGACGCTCAGCACACCGGGCAGCCGTTGGAGGAACGACTCGGCCACCGCCTTCTCGGACCCCCAATGCAGGTTGCCGACATGCAGCACAGCAATCACCGCATCGGCACCACCATGGTCGTGATGGTCGTGATGGTCGTGAGTCTTGGTCATCTGTCCTCCTACTGCGCGGTCGCGTCGCGGGCGCTACAGCTCGTGCCCCAATCGTGACTTCTACGAAGCCCGGCATCATCGGTGCCGACTACGGAACCTGGCTACGGATCGCCCGCACCGCAGACTCACCGGCGTACTACTACACTATGTCGGTGCCACCACCTATCACGACGCAGGATTTCGAAGGCGGCGCTGCTGGGTGGCCACTCAAGGTTCAGACACTGCTTGAGGCCGTGCTGCTGTTGGCTGGCGAGCACGAGTTGGACACGGTTCTTCGACGAATTGTGGCGGGTGCCGCCACGATCGCCGAGGCGAAGTACGCCGCTCTTGGGATCTACAACGATGCTGGCGCTATCGAGTCATTCATCCACCATGGAATGGACGATGACACAGCAGCCCGAATCGGGAGCCTTCCCGACGGACATGGCCTACTTGGTGAGGTGATCGTCGCCAGCGGACCGATACGCCTTGCAGACCTGGGCGCGGACGCCCGGTCCGGTGGGTTCCCTCCACATCATCCGCCGATGCGAGCATTCCTCGGCGTACCGGTCGGCAGGGGCGGTCGACGATACGGCAACCTGTACCTGACCGAGAAGACCGACGGCGGACCCTTCTCCGATCAGGACGAGGCGCTCGTGGTCGCCTTCGCCGCCTTTGCGGTCGGAGCGATCGAAAGCGCTCAACTTGTCCAAGCAGAGCGCGCCCGCGCCGACGCAGTCGCCGACCTCGACGCCGCGACCGAGCGTGTGGCGTTCAAACGCGAGATGTTGGGTGAAATTCTCAACGCCCAAGAAGCCGAACGTGCCCGTGTGTCGCGCGATCTCCACGACGATGTCGGCCAAGCCCTCACCTCGGTACTGCTCGGCCTCCGTCTCGTCGAATCCTCGCTCGCCAGTGACGACGTGGCGCTCGACGATGCCCGCCGACGTACCGACGACGTTCGTGCACTCGTCGCCGCCGCCCTACGCCGGACCCGCCAACTGGCATTCGATCTGCGACCTACTGTCCTGGACGACGTTGGGCTTGTCCCGGCCGTGGAGCGTTTGGCCCACGACATGACCGCCCGCGGGGACACGACTGTCGCGTTTGCCGCCCACGGTTTCAGCGAGGACAGGTTACCGCCCGAGGTCGAGACGGTCGTGTACCGGGTTGTGCAAGAAGCACTGACCAACATCACCCGCCACGCCGCTGCTGCCACAGCCAGCATCACGGTGATCGTCACCAAAGGACGAGTACGAGTGCTCGTCGAGGACGACGGTGTCGGCTTTGAGGCGGATGCTGTACCAACACGCGGGCACCTCGGGCTGAAAGGCATGGCCGAACGGGCCGACCTTGTCGGCGGAACGGTGACACTCTCGTCGACTGCCGGCACCGGTACGACCGTCTTGCTGGAGCTGCCCCTTGCCTGATGTAGTGCGGGTCGCGCTATGTGACGACCATGGCATAGTGCGCAGCGGTCTGCGAAGAATCCTTGACGCCGAGGAGGACATCGAGGTGGTCGGCGAGTCCGGCACCGTCAAAGAGGCCGTGGCCTTGGCTGCGACCTGCTCGCCTGACGTGTTCGTGATGGATCTCGGTCTGCCGGACGGGAGCGGGATCAACGCCACTGCCGAAGTGATCCGGGTTAGCCCGGCGACCCGGGTGCTGATATTGACCGTCCACGATGACATCGCCTACCTACGCCGGGCATTCGAGGCTGGCGCCGCTGGTTATCTGGTCAAAGAGGCCGCCGACATCGAATTGGTCCAAGCCGTTCGACAGGTGGCCACCGGCAGGCAGTATGTGCATCCGACCTTGGGCGCCGCATTGCTCGCCCCTGACGTTGCGCCAGCCCGTCTTGCCGGGCCCGGCGGTGAATTGTCCGATCGCGAGCTCGAGGTGTTGCGGATGATGGCGCTCGGGCTCACCAATGCCGAAATCGGTGAGCAGCTGTATGTGTCGGTTCGCACCGTCGAGACCCACCGATCCCACATCCACCAGAAGCTCAACGTCCGTAATCGCGCCGAACTTGTCCGTCGCGCCAAGGATGCCGGGCTGCTCAACGACGAAGGCAGTCCGTGACCTGCCGAAGCACCGCTCCGTAGCCAGCGCGGATGCCCCATCCGGCGCAGTGTCGCAGGATGGGAGGATGACGACAACGCGCACCGACGTGTGTGCCGTGTCGAGCCCCCGGCCGCACGTCGCGGTCGTCGTCGCCCACCACACGATGAGGGCGCTCATCGTCGAACTCCTCAGACGCGACCTTGGCTCTTGGACTGTCTCAGCGATCGACGGCGTCTCGGAAATCGACCACGTTGCACCGCCGCACCCCGACCTCGTGATCGTCGACACTGCCGACTTCGATGCAGTTCGTCGCCAACTGCCCGCAACCCTCGCGCTCGCACGGGTCGTCGTCATCGGACCCGAGCCCGATCCTGCCTACCGCGAGGCTTCAGTTCATTTCGGCGCTGGCGCGTGGCTGAGCCGGGATCGCATCGCTGAGGAGCTCTGCCCCGCGCTCTGCTCAACCCTCGCCTGCGCAACGGAGAACAACGCAGTTGCCACCGGAACGGCATCACGATCGCCGCACCTGCTCCAACAACAATCCGATGACTGACCTCACGACGTGACGCCTGCGACCCGGTCCGTACTGCCCCGCACCCGGAATCGGTGGCCGCTACCGATGCGTCGAAAGGTTCCAGGTGCCCTCAATGAAGGCACGCCGAAACAAGGAGGCCAAGCCATGCATTGGAACTGGAACGACAGTTGGTCGGGATGGAATTGGGCACTGATGATGGTCGCAATGGCCGCATTCTGGGGCCTGGTGGTCTGGGCGATCGTGAGCCTGGCCCGCTCGCCACAACGGTCCCAGCGCGTTGCGAGCAACTCAGCAGAAGAGATTCTCGCCCGACGGCTCGCAGCCGGTGAGATCGATGCCGACGAGTACCACCATCGCCTTGATGTGCTCCGATCGGGCAAGCTACCAACCAGTCAGTAAGTGCGAGCAGCGAGTCGCGCATGGGCCCCGAGCCGTTCATCTGACAGTCGGCACGTGGAGACTGCGCACGATTTCGCCAGGGCTGCGGCCTACTCCCATACACGATTCATCCTGAATTCATCAGGTCCAACCAAGGAGTTCAATCATGAACAAAATCCTCGCACAAGGCGCGATCGTTGCTGCGATAGCTGTCGTAGGGCTGTCCGTCGCCGGGCCTGCCGCCGCACAGGACAGGCAAAACTTCGGAAGCCACGTCTCGAACTGCGCTCACGTCATGGGCGGCTTCAGCGGGGCCCACAACCCGAGCATGATGCACCCGGCGTCAGGAGTTGTGCACAGCTGCCAAATGTAGGCGTTGCCCTGACGTTCGTCTGTACGATCAAAAGTGTGGCGTCGCGCTCCAGGTGGCCTGGCTACGCTCCCGAACCGAGCAATGTGATCCGCCTCCGCTACCGCCCGTTCACACCGCGAGGACCAGCGATGGAAGCTGTGCTGTCAGCCCATCCGGCCGATCCTCTCATTCAGACGGGATGCTGACCGAATGCAGTCGAGTTCTGAATCACGCCGAACGTGGACGGCTGGCGCCAGCGTCACACCCGTGGATCTCAGCGGCGTCCGCTGGCACGACGGCACCGTCGAATGCAGGTTTCGACTGATCCACTCTGCCGGTTCGCTCGTCGCCGCCGACGGCGAGGTGGGTGAGGTGCTTACCGACACGGATACTGCCTGCACCACGTGCTCTAACGCCTGCACTCTCTGAGACCGTCGCATCGCGGCGACCGACCATGGCCAGAATGACCGGATTTCGAGGGGCACTGCCTGTGGCAATGAGTTCGACGGACCGATGAAACTGCCGAAGAGACCGATGCGGCAATGGCCCGCGGAAGGTCGTCGACAGCATCCGGAGCAACCGCCGCACGGTTGGCGGCCGTCGAGGCGAACATCGTCATCTTGCATAGGGGCATCTACGCCGCCCTTGTCGGCGGTTCCCGGCAGCGACATCGAAACATCTGCGAAACTCTGCCAGCCATGACAAGCCTTGCGGCGACCAATCGATCTAGCGTCGGCTCATGACGAACCGACTGTCTGAACTCGCACCTGCCGGAGCGATCACATCCTCAAGGGGTCTCGCATGAGAGTGCGGCGCCCCCAGCTCATTGCAGGCGCAGCGCTCGTGCTCGTGCTTGCGAGCGTGGCCGCAGGTTGTTCCGAGCCACCGTCAGCCAAAGTCGCTCCTGAATCCACCGTCAAGCAGCCCGAATCCACTTCCACCGCTCAGACCTTGGCATCCACCCCTGGGGAACCCACTCCGACAGTCGCGGCATCAGTTCCAGACGCGCCGGCGGCCGAGGTGCCAGCAGCGTTGGCCTTTCGTGCGCCGTTGGTCGGCGGCGGCGAGTTCGACGGGGCCGCATACGCCGGCCGACCTGTTGCGTTCTGGTTCTGGGCGCCCACTTGAAGCGTGTGCAATCGAGAAGCCGCTTCGGTCGAAGCGGCAAGTGCACGTTGGGCAGACTCCATCGAGTTCGTCGGGGTCGCCTGGACGGGCGATGACGAAGCGTTTCAAGGGTTCATCGATAAGTACAGCCTGACGTTCCCGACGATCAGCGACGATCCCGGCGATGTATATTTCCGGTTTGAGGTACCCGCGCAACCTGCATTCGTCATCGTTGCCGCGGACGGCACCACCCAGACCCTCTTGGGAGCTGTCGACGACTCGACGCTGGATTCGATCCTGAACGATGTCGCCAGCGCATAGCGCCGCATGGTGTTGGTCCTCGAAGGCAACTTCGCGTACAGCTTCCTGCACGGGGTGTTCGCTGCATTGAATCCGTGCGGTCGTGCTGCTGCCGTCGTACTTGCTATACGTCGGTCCGCCTCTAGTCGTCTGCGCCGCCTGTCAGATCTTCCACGTGAAGTGCTATGCCCAGGTTGTCGGTGAGCTTCCCGATCGCATCGAGCACAGCGTCGAGGTCGACCGCGACCGGCACCATCAACTGGGTGGTGATCTCGAATTGGTTGCCACCACCGTTGCCTGAAGTATCGAGCGCTGTGCCCAGGCGCGAGATACTGATGCCGAACTTGCTGATCGTGGTGGAGAGTTCATGGACCACGCCAGGCCGGTCATCCCCGCTGAAACGCAGGCGCACCTCCTGGGCGTCGGGCGCATCGACGGGTTCCTCGATCTGCTGCGCCGTGATGTGCAGCCCCTGCTCGCGCAGGATCAACAGGTTGGTGAGCAGTTCGTCGACCCGGTCGTCATCGACCTCCACGACCACGACGCCGGCGAAGGTTCCAGCGATCTCGGCCAACTCGCTGCGTTTCCAGTTGCCCTCGTGAAAACGGACCACGTCGGCCAATTCGGCAACGACTCCTGCCCGGTCGCGCCCAATGATGGTCAACACCAGTTCAATCATTTCGTCACTATGGCACGCGATGTGTCGGCGCGGATCAACGGGCGGCGCGGCCCAGGGGCCGACGCGGCCGTCAGCGCAGCTACGGCGCGACAGTGACCCTACGTCGCAGGCCGCAATACTGCGTCTGTCTGCAGGACGGGTCTCACGGTCGAGCGACGGCCGAGTCGTTCGCCGTCACACGCGACGGCAACGATGATATTGATCACTCCGTCGACGACAAGGGGAAACGATGAACGCAGACCAGGCCATGCGGGCGCACTCGGCGACACTGCCTGCGCCGAGCTTCGAACACCCGGCGTTCGTGACCCCACCACCACTTTCGTCGGCGACCGTAGCGATCGTCACCTCCGCGGCGTTACATACGGCTGACGACACCGCCTTTACCGGAGGCGATACCAGCTTCAGACTTGTCGACAGTGATCGCCGCGACCTGATCCTCGGACACTGGAGCCCGAACTTTGACCGCGCCGCCATCGCTCTCGACCTCAACGTCGTGTACCCCATCGATCGCCTCGAGGAACTGGCTGCCCAAGGAGTGATCGGCGCGGTCGCACCCCGTCACGTGTCGTTCGCCGGGAACCAGCCCGACGACCTCGCCACGATCCGACTCGACAGCGGACCCGCCGCCGCGGCGGCGTTGCGCGCCGACGGTGTCGATGTGGTGTTGCTCACACCCGTTTGACCCCTGTGCACGCGCACCGTGAGTGTGCTCGCCCACATCTTCGAAGCCGCCGGAATCGCGACCATCGTGCTGTCGTCAATCCGCGAGATGACCGTCAAGGTCGCACCGCCTCGCGCGTTGCACTGCGAGTTCCCACTCGGGCGTCCCCTCGGCCACCCCGGCGACGCGGCCTTCCAAACCGATGTCATCACCCACGCCTTCGCCCTCCTTGATGAGACGTCAGGCCCGGTGCTCGTTGACTACCCCATCGTCATTGAGACCAGCAGCGAACAGCTCTCCTGCACGCTGCCTCCGCGGTACGACCCATCCCTTCCACCAGCGGTCGACGAGGCCCGCGGCCTCCGCCGAGCATACGACCGGTCCGTCGAGCGCCGAGGCGTCACGTCGGTAGGTCGAGCAGTCACACCTGACGGCATTCCCGACGCAGTCGCCGTGCTCGTTGCGATCGCCGACGGCGCCGATTGGAAGACCGCCGGCATCCCCGGCGGCAACACCACCGCGCTCTGCCACGACATCCGCACCTACTACGAAGAGGCGGCACTCGAACTGGTCAACGGGCCGCTGCCCGGCCCACGGGCCCTCGAAGACTGGTTCTTCGAACAGACCGCTACCGGCAAGATCGTTCTCGCCGCCCGCCAGAAGATCCGCGACGGCGGCGCCAAGACACCGATCTGGTTCTACATGACCCCAGCGTCACGCTGAGTTCATCGCCGTCTTTACTGACGAAAATTCGACGACGTGGCACCGAACTGCGGGGCAGAGAGCAGCAAGGAACTGAAGCGCCGTGCGGCCGAGTTCGACACCACCGCCGGCAACGCGGTTGCTCTCGCGGTCCGCGCGCTCCGCCAGGACCACATCGGCCACCAGCTCCAGAGCGAACTCCGCAACGACGAGACCGCATGGCTGGATGCAGAGCTCGGGTGACATCGTCACCCTCGACCTCGGACGACTCGAAGGGCGCGAAGCCGGCTGAGTCATGGCACGTCGACCAGAGCCATGATCCCGTTGTCATCGTCGCTGAACATGTAGGTGTGGTTCGCTCTCAAGGTGAGGGTCAACACGACCGTGACGCCCGGAGCGATCGACTTGAGGCCGCCGGGGAACTCGATAGGGAGCGGCGGTGCGCCAACTTGTCCGCCTTCCATCCAACTACCGATCTCTTCGCCTCGGCTGAGATCGGTGCCAATGGGGACCCCGCCTGTGTTCATCTCGTGAGGCTGCGTGCCGATGTTGGTGACTGCCACGACGTGCGTTCCCGCCGTAAGGGGTGGCACAGTAATCGCGTCGTCGTCGAGCGTGATGGTGAGGTCAGCCTCGGGCAGGTCGCTTTTCTTCGCGTCGGTCACGGTGAACATCGTGATCATCCCGTGCTGGGTGTGGTTCATGCTGTCGGCCGTTGGAAAGCTGCAGAAGAGGACGTAGGTGCCAGGAGTGAGCGTTCGCGCGTAGCCGAAGTGGGCACCGGGGCCAATGGCGGTGGCGCCACCCGGATCCGTGATCAGCAAACCACCCTCTGTGTTCGCTTGGGTGAAGTACGTGGTCGCCTCCTCGAGCGTCGTGCCTGGTTCGACCTGGCCGAGGTCGAGTTCGTGAGCGAATGAACCAAGGTTGGTGATGTCGAGATCGACTAGAGGCCCTTCGAAGGTTTTCGGCATGGTGATGGAGTAGTCGGCGAGCTCCACCTTGCGCGGCCCGGCGGACCGGTCCGGCGGATCGCTGCCACACGCAGCAGCGAGCGCGGCGGCGAGAACGGTGACGGGGATGAGGGCGAGATGTTTCATGGCGGTACCTCCGTGAGAGGAATGGGTGTGCTGCACGATGCGTGGAACGTCGTTGACGGCGCATCGGCCTCCGGTCATCGGTTTGTCACAATGAACTCGTGACATCGAGCCCTTGCGCATTCCGGTCAGAGGGCACAAGGTGACCCGATGACTCGGGTGTGGATTCGGCACGGCCTACTCGGTCTCACTGTGGCACTCGGTGCCGCCGGTACCTTCGGATCAGTGCGTACGGGTGACTTGCCCGGCAACGGTGACAGTTGGGGAGTTGCAGCCTCGTTCATCGGCTACGCCCTGTTGGGATGGGCCGTCACCAGACGGCGACCGGAGCTGCCCATCGGTTGGTTGTTCCTCGCCGGCGGCAGCGTTGGTGCCGCCACCTTTCTTGCGACGTGGTGGGCGTCTCAGACGCTGG
>JAYVVY010000320.1:0-8231 GCA_043786575.1 Ilumatobacteraceae bacterium | reverse complement strand
GGACCTGGTGGAACTGGCTCAGCAACTCGCACATAGGAGTATCTAGGTGAGCAATCGCGAGCGACACGACGTCGTCGTCATCGGTGCCGGGCTAGCCGGTTTGTCGGCTGCGTGCCACCTGCGTGGCATGGGCCGATCCGTCCTGCTGCTCGAGTCGGGTTCGTCGCCTGGCGGGCGAGCTGGCACGCACAGGGACGGCGGATACACCTTCGATACGGGCCCAACGGTCTTGACCATGCCGGATCTCATTGAGGACTGCTTTCGGGCGGTGGGTGCGGAGATGTCGGATCACCTGTCGTTGTCGAGAGTGGAGCCGATGTATCGGGCCTGCTTCGCTGACAGCTCGACCTTGCACATCCGCCAGGGCCGCGAGGCAATGACAGAGGAGATCCGGGCCGTGTGCGGGCCACGGGAGGCTGCACAATTCGGTCGCTTCTGTGACTGGCTGCGTGAGCTGTACGAACTGGAGATGCCGAACTTCATCGACCGCAACTTCAATTCGCCGCTGTCCCTGGCGGCGCCATTGACTCCGGCATTGAAACTTCTTCGTAGTGGTGCGTTCCGCCGGCTGGAACCAGCAGTGCAGCGGTTTTTCGACGATGAGCGGTTGGTGCGGGTCTTCAGCTTTCAGGCGCTGTACGCGGGCCTGGCGCCACGCCAGGCACTCGCCCTGTACGCCGTCATCACCTACATGGATTCCGTGAACGGCGTCTTCACCGCTGCCGGGGGCATGCACGCGGTTCCGACGGCAATGGCCTCGGCGGCGCAGGCTGCGGGGGTTGAGTTTCGATACAACACGAAAGTCGACCGCATCGTGTTGCGCAACGGCACCGCTGGTCGTGTTGTCGGCGTTCGGCTGGTCGACGGCACCACGATCGACACTGACCGGGTGGTGTGCACCGCCGACCTTCCCGTCGCGTATCGCACGTTGCTGCCCGGCATCGCCATGCCGCGGGTGGCACGTCGGGGCAACTACTCGCCGTCGGCGTTGGTCTGGCACGTCGGAGTGAAGGGAGACATGCCGCCCGAGGTTGCGCACCACAACATTCACTTCGGTGCTCAGTGGAGCGAGTCGTTCAAGGCGTTGCTCTCCACCGGCCAACGGATGCCAGACCCGTCGATCCTGATCAGCGTGCCCACCATTGACGAGCCGTCGCTCGCCCCGCCAGACCGGCACGTTCTCTATGTCTTGGAGCCCGTTCCCAACCTGGATGGGAAGGTGGAATGGGGAACTGAACAGGCCATCGCCCGCTCGCAACTGCTCACGACGCTTGCCACGAATGGGTACCCCACGGACATCGAGGCTGAGCACCTGGTTGGCCCCGAGGAGTGGGAAGCCCAGGGCATGGAGCGGGGTACCCCGTTCGCGCTCTCACATCGGTTCTTCCAGACGGGTCCGTTCCGGCCGTCCAACCTCGAACGCCGTACGCCAGGGTTGGTCTTCGCTGGCAGCAACACCGTGCCCGGCGTCGGTGTTCCGATGGTGCTGCTGTCGGGCAAGTTGGCAGCGGAACGTATCCGCGACCTTGGCCCTGCCAAGTGAACATCTCCCTGGAGGATTCCTACGATCGGTGTAAGGCGCTGAACAAACGCTACGGCACCACGTACTACTGGTCGACGTTCGCACTGCCCCGTATCAAGCGCCACCACGTGTGGGCTCTCTACGGTTTCTGCCGTTACGCCGACGACATCGTCGATGACCTCGGTGACGCTTCCACCGATGAGCGGTGCGCCGCGTTGACCGACTTCGGTGACCGCTTCTTCGCCGACTGGAAAGCGGGTAGCTCCACCGACCCCGTATTGAAAGCTGTCGTCCACACGGTGCTGGCATTCGGCCACGACCCGGACACGTTCGCTCGTTTCCTCAACTCGATGGCGATGGATCTCACGATCAGCAGCTACGAGACGTGGGACGACCTGTGCGGTTACATGGATGGCTCAGCCGCAGTGATCGGCGAAATGATGATGCCCATCTTGGAGCCGTTGTCGCCAGCGGCGCTGCCACATGCCCGCGACCTCGGGATTGCATTTCAACTCACCAACTTTCTGCGCGACGTTGAGGAAGATCTCACCCGCGGGCGCGTGTACATACCAGCCGAGGATCTTCGCCGATTCGGCGCCGATCCACATCGGCGCACTGTCGATGAGCCGTGGGTGAAGCTCATGGAGTTTGAAATCGAGCGCTGTCGTGCGCTCTACAGATCTGCAGACATTGGCATCGCGATGCTGCCGCCGGCGAGCGCCCGCTGTGTTGGCGCGGCCCGCAAGCTGTACTCGGAGATTCTCGACCGCATCGTGGCTGCCGACTACGACGTCTTCACGCAACGCGCCGAGGTTCCGATCGCCAGGAAGGTGGCGACGGCGGGGCGCCTCGCCCTGCGGAGAAACTAAGTGATCGTGCTGGTTGCGCTGCTCGGCGGAGCATGCGCATGGTTCGCATTCGGGCGTCCAGCTGTGCTGGTTGCAGCGTCATCCGGCTCGAACGACGGCCGCCACGAACGACCACCGTTGGTTTCCACGACAGGCGACATCACGGTCATCGTGCCCGCAAGAAATGAAGCCCAGACGCTGCCGACACTGTTGCGGTCAATTGCTGGCAGCACGGTCGCGCCCGTCGAGATCATCGTCATCGATGACGGCTCAACCGATGCGACGAGTGACGTCGCTCGTCGTCACGGCGCAGCTGTCGTCACGGCGCCACCACCGCCTCCCGGATGGCTTGGTAAGCCGTGGGCATGTCACCTCGGCGCCGAGCGCGCAACGACAGCGCAGTTGCTGTTCCTTGATGCCGACGTTGCGTTGGCGCCGTCGGCGATTGCTGCGCTGGTCGCGCACGCGAAGGTTGTCGGCGGCGGGCTGCTGTCGGTGCAACCGAACCATCGGCCCGAGCGCCCGTACGAGCAACTCTCGGCCGTGTTCAATGTGGTTGGGCCAATGGGAACTGGGGCGTTCGCACTGCGACAGGCGCGACCGTTGCGCACTGCCTTCGGCCCCTGCCTGCTGACGTCGGCCGCCGACTACGCGGCAGTGGGAGGTCACCAAGCCGTCAAGCACGAAGTTGTCGAAGACCTGGCCCTTGCGGCTCGCTACGACGATCTCGGCCGACGGGTCGCGGTACTGCTCGGGGGTGAGCTTGTCATGTTCCGGATGTACCCGAACGGCCTGCGGAGCTTGATCGAGGGCTGGACGAAGAACATCGCCGCCGGCGCAACGCGCGCTCACCGTCCCAGTTCTGTTGCGGCAGCGTTGTGGGTGGCAGCGCTGTGCGCGGTGGCGATGTCAGCGGTGCTGTCTGTGGGTGAGTGGCTGCGAGGCGGTTCGGTGCCATGGCTTCAGCTCGCAGCCTGGTGTGTCGCCGCTGTTCAGGTGCACCTGATGTTGCGACGTGTCGGCCGCTTCCATCCGCTGACATCGGTGATCTTCGCCGTGCCGGTGGCGTTCTTCGTTGCGGTATTCGTCAGCTCGCTGGTCCGGTTGGTGCTGCGCCGGCCGGTGCAGTGGCGTGGCCGCGAGATTCACTCGCCAGTACAGTCCAGCGAATGATGCAGATCGGTGGACAGCCGTGGTGGTTGCTGCCGGTGAACATCGGTGCGTGGGGCATTGTGCATGCCGCTACCGGGTATGTGGCCCACCGACTGCCCGACGAATGGTGTGCCCGCGACAACTGGCTGACGCACATTCGACAACCAGCACGCACCGAGCGTCGATGTCGTTTCCTGGGCGTGCCTCGTTGGAAAGACTCACTTCCCGAGGCCGGGGCGGTCTTCGCTGGCGGAGTATCCAAGCGGCACCTCTTGGGCACGTCCGATGAGGCACTGCTTCGGTTCGCCGCGCTGACCCGGCGCGCTGAAATGGCGCACTGGATGGCGTTGTTGGCGGCGCCGCTGTTTGCGTTCTGGAACCCGGCCTGGATCGCTCTCATCATGGTCGTGTACGGCGTGCTGGTGAACGCACCGTTCATCGCAATTCAGCGCTACAACCGCGCCCGGCTCCTGCGCATCTTGTCGCGAGGTGGTGTGTAGGTCACGGGCTCGACCGACCGCTCGCGGTGAACCGCTGCTCGCCGGCGGAGGTCTGCGGTGACGACGGGAAGCAGCATGCCGTACGGTTCGCCGCCGTACAGATGGTGGATCTCGTGTGAGTCGCGCATCCAGTCAAGCATCGCTCGATCATCGATCGGGCACGGCACGCGCCGATGGATGTACACCTCGTGCACCAACATGTAGAGCAGTCCGTAGCCAGCGATGCCGGCGCCCAGCCAGTACATCCATGTGGTCGCCGTCAACGATGCGGTCAGGAAAACCAGGAACCCAATCGTCGAAAAGAACAGTGGAAAGAGGTCGTTCTTCTCGAACCTTCCCTGGGCGGGCACGTGGTGGCTGCGATGCCACCGCATTCCTGGCCCATGCATGATCCAGCGGTGGGTCGCGTAGCTGAAGCCTTCCATCGCAACGAAACCACCAATCGCAACTGCGAGCAAGGCGAGGCTCATGCGGACTTCCTATGGCCAGAGCGATCCCACAGCAGGATCACCATCGTGACAAGCGCAAATGCGTACGCATACTCCTCGAGGAGGATGTCCCACACAGGCCGAATGGCGGACGTCTGCTCGTCGTTGTACAGCACGATGGGCGCCGACAGTTTGGTCAGCCAACCGTCGACGGCGATCATGAAACCCACGATGATCAGCATCGACAGGCAGTATGCGCGGGTGCGGAAGATTCCGCTGCGAAACCAGGCCAGCTCTGCCACCACGACGAGGCCAGCTGCGAGCAGCGCCAGTGCTGGGTACAGTGGCATCAGCGCCTTCCCATCCACACTTGCAAGGGAGTGGTGCCAGCAAGAACGTTGCGCACCGACTCAAGCGTCAGCAGTGTGCACACCGGAATGGTGAAGAAGAACAGCAGCTCCTCCACGACCATGCCGCCGGGCAGAGTCCAGCCGATCGTGTAGGCGGGGTTGAACGACCAGGTGCCGCGGTGCGTGGCCCACATGTCCCAGACCACGAAGAAGACCATCACCGGCAACACCGCCGAAATCAGCCGTCGGGGCTGGCGCCACACTCGCCCGCCAAACACGAACTCGAGTGGCAGTGTCAGAACCAGGCAGCCGACCATCAGCCCTGCATACTGCAACCGATCCATTCGCTCATGATAGGCCGAGGTCGCGCAGCCGAGTACTGCGCTGCTCGACCCGTACGTGGCGAATGTTCAGTCTGCTGCCGAGCGTGCCCGGGCCTTCTGAGCCGGCTCGACCGAAGTGCACGGCGCCTTTCGGTTCGTTCGGTGGTTGTCGAACTATGGTCATTTGTATGTCCCTCGATGATGCCGCCGACACCACGGCTGACGAACGGGCAGCGATGCGCGCGTTCCTGCAGCGGTGCGAGGTGCGGCTCTCGACGATGCACCGTGTGGCAACGGCCTTGCTCTCCGGCGCCGGAATCCTGGTCCTGCTGCCGGCGCTGGAACGCGACGCTGTCTTGCAGGTGCTGCGCGCACTGTTGGCCGGTCCGGTCTCGTGGTCTCGTGCGTTACTGACGGTTGCGGTCGGTATCTCGCTCGTGTTGGCGCTCGTCGTGCTGTGGCTGGTGATCATCGAGCTGACCCGCTTTTACTTCCACGCCAACCACGTGGTCCACGACGATGGTGAAGTGTTCACCCCGCGCTTCACGCTGACCGGTTTGCGGCTGCCGATTGACGAACTCGGTGTCGAGACGAACGCCGACTACGAAGCGGTACACGGCTCGGAGGCGACAGTCGGTCTTCTTGTACCGGGGAACGATCGGGCACGGGCGCGCATCGACCGTCAGCTCGCCGCGTATCCCGGCCTGGTCGACGCAGCCGCGATCGACGCAGATCGCGCCCGCGCCGATGCCTTGTTCGAGCTGGCCGCCGCCCGCCGCCGCACGCTGGTGGAGGACGTTGCGAAGGTCGAGCACGGAATCGTGCGCCACATGCTTCGCCTGCAGGTGATTGTGCTGCGCTACGTGAAGGCGTTGCTGGTGATAGTGGTGACTGCGATTGCGATGTTCGGGTGCGCTGCCGCGGTCAATGGTCAGCTCCAGGTGTCGGCCCCGGATGAACGGTGGATCGCGGGCGTGATGGTGCTGTGGGCGCCGACGGTGCTGATCGTGGTGTCGTCGCCAGTCCGATGGCTGGATTCGCTGCTGCGCTCCGAAGGCGCTACCCAAGCCGCTGCCAGCCACGATCACGAACTGACCCAACTCGAGGATGTCACCGCCCGTTTCGCAGTCGTCGCCTGGGCCGTCAGCGCAGCAGCGATGCTGCGCCTGTGGATCCACTACCCAATAACCGGCCAAGGCGTTGCGGCAGTTGTCGCAGCCCTCGTGGCGTCAACCGCAATGTTCGGCCTGGTCGTGTCCCGCCGCATTGCCCGCCGCCGCCCCGCTCGTGTCACGCCCCCACCGAATCACACCGAGGTCGCAGTGTGACACGTGCGCTTGTGAACCCTTTCGCCCGTTGAACCTGTCGCGGCCCTGACCACCAAGAACGGTGGTCGAACCCGCGACGAGTTGACGAGATCACTAGCGTGACTCGGGTGCTGGGCAGGGATGTGAACTTGGGGGTGTTGGAGACGGATCCCTATCCCGTGTTTGCTTCGCTGCAGGAACATGAGCCGGTTGCGTTTGTGCCCAGCCTCGATATGTGGCTGGTGACTCGGTGGGACGACGTGGTTTTTGTGTGCGAGCACCCGGAGCTGTTTCGCAGCAACACGGAACCTTCTTGGCTGCGGGACTGTTTGGGCGAGAACATGCTCACGCTTGACGGCGTGGCACACGATCGGCTTGCCGACGGATTGCGTCCGCCCTTTGTCTCATCCTCGGCGTTGCCCGTTGTGCGTGATGGGTTGCCCGCCTTCTTCGACGAACTGATCGACGGGTTTGGCGTGAACGGCGACGTCGAGTTGATGGCCGCCTATGCAGAGCCACTCGCCAACCTCACGCTCGCCGCTGCACTCGGCTGGTCGGTGGACTGGCGCGATCTCGCGGCGTGGAACCGCGGCGTCTGCACCGGCATCGCCAACTTCGAGAACGACCCGGCGAAGGCAGCCAGCGCCGCGACCGCGAACGCGGAGTTGGCCGACGCGATTGACGTAGCGCTCGCACGCGGTGAACTGGCGATGTACGCGGGCCGTGGCTTCACACGCGACGAGATTGTCAGCAACGTCCGGCTGATGGTCTCGGGTGGCATCAACGAACCTCGCGACGGCGTCGCGTTGGTGATGTGGGTGCTGCTCACTCAGCCGGCAGTCATGGCTGCGGTGCGCGCCAATCGGGCCGTGCTGCGCAAGGTGATCGAGGAGACGTTCCGCTGGGTCTCACCCGTCGGCACTGCGACTCGACAGGCAGTGCGCGAGGTTGGACTCGCGGGAACAACCATCCCGGCGGGAGCGCTGGTCGCTGCGTGCCTCAGCGCTGCAAACCGCGACCCACGACGATGGTCGCGACCCGATGTCTTCGACCTCGAACGACGGGAAGGCGCGCACCTTGCCTTCGCCATCGGAGAGCATCGCTGTCTTGGCGAATGGCTGGGTCGCCAGCAAGTGCGCCTCGCCGTCGAACGACTGCTCGATCGGTTCGAGCGCTTCGAACTCACGCAGCCCGTCGAGCTCTTCGGCTTCGAATTCCGCGGGCCGCTCGCCCTCCACATACATCTCTCCCAAGGACACGACCATGCGTAGATCGATCGACGACTATCCGTTCAGCGATTCCGACCTGCCTGAGGGGGCGGAGGACGCCAGCCACCTGTCCTGGGCTGTCGCGATCAGCGATGACTACGACGACGCGGAGCCACGCGTGGTGCTCACGATGGAGGAGGTTGGCCGTGCGGGAATGGGCTTGGTCGGTCACTTCAGCCCGGACATGGCGCGCCGCTTGCGAGCCGCGCTGCACGACGCGCTGCGTGAGATCGGCGAAGACCCCAGCCGCTGAACCCGATTTCTTGTTGGCTCTGGCGCCCTCGCGGTCTATTGTTGACAGAAGTAGTCGTATTTCGCCGCCTTGGAGGCCCGCCGTGGGTGTCACCCCCATCATCCCTGCACCTCGTGACCTGGATGCCGAGCAACAACGCGACATCGAGCGCTTCGAGCGGGCGATTGCGCAGTACCTGGCCGGCGAGATTGGCGAAGACGTTTTTCGCGTCATGCGCCTCAACAACGGCATCTACGGCCAGCGTCAGGGCGGCACCAATCAGATGGTGCGCATCAAGCTG
>JAYVVY010000319.1:0-5008 GCA_043786575.1 Ilumatobacteraceae bacterium | reverse complement strand
GCCCCGCCATTGCGGTGCGCAGGCCCGGTCGTGGTCGCTCCTTGGCGTCCGGCCCGAGCCCGTCGAGGAACGTCGTCATCTTGCCTGCCGGGGTTGGCGCGGAAGGTGCACTTCCCACGCCGGCGGTCGTCGCCCCCGGGATCGTGTATGCCGTTGGAGGTATTGCAAAGGGGACAACGGTGCTGGCACCCATGGGATCCACCTGGGCGACACCGTTGGTTGCGACGCGGTCCGTCCATTGGGCACCGTCCCAATGTCGCTGCTGGAACCTTCCGTATGGGTCGTTGTACCAACCTGCTGCGTGTTCGGTCATTGCCGCCACCCCCTTGAGATTTCGTAAGCGTGCCACGCTTCGGGGTGCCAACTGAGCAAGGCTGTCGCAAATGGCTCGCATCTCCGACCTTCTTGCGGCCGGGCCCACCTACTCGGTCGAGTTCTTCCCACCGAAGCACGAGGCCGGGTGGCTCAGCCTCGGCCGCACCATCTCCGAGCTGGAACACCTCGCGCCCGACTTCCTCAGCGTGACCTACGGCGCCGGTGGCAGCACCCGCACTCGCACCGCCGACCTGGTCAGCTGGGTAAGGCGGCAGACAGCGATTCCGCCGATGGCGCATCTCACCTGCGCCGGTCACAGCCGCGACGACATTCGCGCCATCCTCACGGACTATCGGGCGGATGGCGTCGAAAACATTCTGGCGCTCGGTGGCGACCCGCCAACGGACGCCGGCGGCGAAGCGCCGGCGCCGAGTGATTATCGGTTCAGCATGGAGTTGGTCGACGATGTGCGCGAATTCGGTGGCTTCTCCGTTGGCGTTGCCGCCCACCCAGAGCTGCACCCACGTTCACCGGACCGTGCCACCGATCGTCAACACCTGGCCGACAAGTTGAAGGCTGCCGACTTTGCCATCACCCAGTTCTTCTTCGACATCGATCACTACTCGATGATGGTCGACGAGCTGGCGGCCCTGGGCGTGACCAAACCGGTGCTGCCGGGCATCATGCCCATCAGCAACCTTGGCCAGATCACGCGTATGGCACACATGAGTGGTGCCGAGGTTCCGCGTTGGGTGATCGAGGCAATGGAGAAGGCCGGCGACGACTTGGATGAAGCCGAACGGGTGGGTGTTGCACTGGCCACCGAGCTGTGCGCGCGACTGATGGAGGTCGGCGCGCCGGGCCTGCACTTCTATGCACTGAATCGCAGCTGGGCGACGCGAGAGATCTTCCGCAACCTTGGCCTTCGCCCCAGCGACTGACACGACGTATGGTCGCGCCATGACTGCATACGACAAGTTGTACATCAACGGCCAATGGGTGCCTTCCTCCGGCACCGACACACTGTCGGTCACCGACTCGGCAACCGAAGAAGTGATCGCCACCATCCCCGAAGGCACCGCCGCCGATGTCGACGCAGCGGTCGCCGCTGCCAAGGCCGCGTTCCCGTCGTGGAGCAGCCTGCCCAAGGAAGAGCGCGCCGCCTACCTGATGAAGATCCATGCCGGCCTCGAGGCGCGCACTGACGAGATCGCTTCCACTATCGCCAAGGAAGTCGGCATGCCGCTGTTCCTCAGCAACATGATTCAAGCCGGCTTGCCGAAGGCCAACTTCGCCATCGCCGCCGGCCTGTTGGGCAGCTACGAGTTCGAGAAGCAGGTCGGCAACTCGCTGGTCGTGCGTGAGGCCATCGGCGTGGTTGGCTGCATCACCCCGTGGAACTACCCGTTGCACCAGATCGCACTGAAGGTCGCTCCGGCCATGGCCGCCGGGAACACCGTCGTGCTCAAGCCCTCGGAAGTCGCCCCCATCAACGCGTTCATCCTTGCCGAGGTCATCGCCGAAGCCGGGCTGCCCGCAGGCGTGTTCAACCTGGTGACGGGCGTTGGCCCGGTCGTCGGTGAAGCCATCTCGGCGCACCCCGACGTGGACATGGTCAGCTTCACCGGCAGCACCCGCGCCGGCAAGCGCGTGGCCGAAGTCGCCAGCCAGACCGTGAAGAAGGTGTCGCTGGAGCTGGGCGGCAAGAGCGCCAACGTCATTTTGGCCGACGCCGACTTCGCCAAAGCCGTGGCCGATGGTGTTGGCAAGTGCTTCCTCAACAGTGGCCAGACCTGCACCGCGCTCACCCGCATGCTGGTGCCGCGTGATCGTCTTGCTGAAGTGGAAGGCATCGCTGCGGCCACCGCCGCAGCCTTCACCCCCGGCAACCCGTTCGACTCGAGCAGCCGCATCGGGCCGCTGGTTTCGGCTGCACAGCAAGAGCGCGTACGCGGCTTCATCCAGAAGGGCATCGACGAGGGCGCCACGCTGCTCACCGGTGGCACCGAAGCACCGGAGGGCCTGGAGACGGGCTACTACGTGGCACCCACCGTGTTCACCAACGTCACTCGCGACATGACCATTGCTCGCGAGGAGATCTTCGGGCCGGTCCTCTCGATCATTCCGTACGACACGGAAGACGAAGCCATCGAGATCGCCAACGACACCATCTACGGCCTCGCCGGTGGTGTGTGGGGCGAAGCCGACCACGCCAAGGCGGTCGCTCGCAAGATCCGCGCCGGCCAGGTGGAAGTCAACGGCGGTGCTTTCAACGTGATGGCCCCGTTCGGTGGTTACAAGCAGAGCGGCCTCGGCCGCGAAGCGGGCACTTTCGGCCTTGAGGAGTTCCTCGAGGTGAAGAGTCTCCAGCTCTAGACCCGCACGTCGGGTGCTATGACCGCTCGCAGCGGTGACGGTGGGCGATACTGGACGCTCGAATGGCTGCCTCTACCGCCACCGTTGCTGTTGCCGAGAAGCTGACCCACCCCACGCTCCGCAACCAGATCAGCCGAGTCCCGTATCTTCCGGGTCTCGACGGTTTGCGCGCCATCGCGGTCACGGCAGTGCTCGTCTATCACGCCAATCACGAATGGCTCAGCGGCGGCTTCCTAGGCGTCGAAGTGTTCTTCGTTATCTCCGGCTACCTGATCACGCTGCTGCTGCTCTCGGAGAAGGAACGCACAGGCAGAGTCCGGCTCGGCCAGTTCTGGATGCGGCGTGCGCGGCGCCTGCTGCCAGCCCTGTTCGTAATGATGGCCGCTCTGGCCATCTACATGTCGCTGTTCAAACAGGACCCAATGGGCCAGGCCCGCGGCGACCTGTTGGGCGGCACGTTCTACGTCAGTAACTGGTACCAAATTTGGGTGGGCCAGGGGTACACGGCTGCCACCAGTTTCGCTCCGCTGCGGCACCTCTGGTCGCTGGCAGTGGAGGAGCAGTTCTACCTGGTGTGGCCGCTGGTGATGGTGGTGCTGCTGCGCAAGCGCAGCGACAAGCTGCCGCGTGTGGCGCTGTGGTTGCTGTCGGCCAGCGTGTTCATCTCGCTGACCGTGGCGGCGCTGTTCATCGCTGGCACGGTGTTCATCGGCGCCAACTCCATCACCAACGCAGCCTCCTGTGGTGCCGGCGACAGCCACGGCTACATCTCGCTGTTCGGTCACTGTCTGAACGTCAACGAAGCGCTGTACCTGAGCACCATCACTCGCGCTAGCGGGCTGATGCTGGGCGCCGCGTTCGCACTGGTGTGGCGGCCGGTCGCCATCATGCGTGGGCCGTTGCGTCAGCGGGGTCGCCTGGTCGACCTCGTCGGCCTGGTCGGTCTCATCGGCCTCGCGTTGCTGATGAACCGGCTGGAACTCGTCGATTCGCTCACCAACGAATACGACCCTTGGCTGTTCCGCGGCGGCTTCCTGCTGACCGGGATCTGCACGATTGCGATCATTGCTGCGGCCACTCACCGTCGTGCGTACATCGGTCGCCTACTGGGCATCCGCCCGCTGCACTGGGTGGGCACACGCAGTTACGGGCTGTACCTCTACCACTGGCCGATCTACCAGATCATCCGCGAGCCCGGCGAGCAGCTGACCATGCGCCAGTTCCTCACTGCACTGCTGATTGCGTTGCCAATCACCGAGCTCAGCTACCGGCTCGTGGAGCTTCCGGTGCGCCAGGGCCGTCTCGGCGAGTGGATGCGTGGCGAACGCCGGCCGCGCACAAAGGCGGCGCTGCAAACCCGTCGCCGCACGTTTGTGCTGGCTTCGGTCTTCGCCGTACTGGCTGGCTTCGCGACCGTCACCATCGCCACTGCGGATGTGAAGTGCGAAGGTCAGGTTGCGTGCGACAGTGAGAAGGGCCTGGCCGAGATCGCCAATGGGCCCGTGACCACTGTGCCCCCATTGACGGTTGCGCCCACGCTGCCGGTCGTGCAGCCGACGCTGCCCGGCGAAGCCGCGGTTCCGACCACGGAAGCGGCGCCGGTCACCACACTCGTCGCGGCCGACCTGCTGCCCGCGTACGCGATCGGCGAGTCGGTGATGCTCGGCGCCGCGCCGCAGCTGACGGCCGCCGGCATCCAGGTCAATGCGGCAGTCAGTCGCCAGGGCAAGAACGTGGCCGAGATTGTCGAGCTGACGAGGGCGGGTGGCGATCTCGGCCGCACCGTCATCATCCAGACCGGTACCAACGGCAGTGTCAGCGATGAAACGTTCGCGCGCATCATGGCCGCACTGCCCCCCGACCTGACCCCGCTGGTGGTCTTCCTGACGGTGAAGGCGCCGAAGGGTTGGATAGCCGACAACAACACGCGCATTCGAGCGCTGCCATCGCTGTACCCAAACGTGAAGGTTGTCGATTGGGAGACCGAGGCGCAGCAGATCCTCGGCGAACTCAGTAAGAGCGACGGCGGGGTACACCTCAGCACGTCGAACGCGAAGCAGTTCTACGCGAACCTGATCCTCGACGCCATCGGCCGACCCGACCTCAAGAAGTAACGGCAAGAAGTAAGCGCGTTCGTTAGCGCTGCTGATTGCTCCATACTGTTCGTTCGATGTCGGCGCGCCCCACTGATCAACGCCAAGCAACTGCGCAAGCTGGGCTCAGTCGCGTCCCGTACCTGCCAGGGCTGGACGGTTTGCGGGCAATCGCCGTCATCGGCGTGATGATCTACCACGCCCACCATGACTGGTTGCCGGGC
>JAYVVY010000318.1:0-7875 GCA_043786575.1 Ilumatobacteraceae bacterium | reverse complement strand
AGCGAGAGCTACTTCGGCTTGCACCCCGATGCCAGCGATGCCTTGGCGGATGTGATCGCCCGCAACAAACCCATCGTCGCCTACACCGCCGGCCACACGCACCGCCACCGTGTGCGACACATGCTGTGCGGTGTACCCAGCATCGAGATCGGCTGCGTCAAGGACTTCCCCGGCACGTGGGCTGAGTACCGCGTCTATGAAGGCGGCATCATGCAGGTCGTGCACCGCATCTCGACAGCTGAGGCGCTGAGCTGGAGCGAACGCTGCCGTTACCTCTATCGCGACTTTGGTGTGGACTACGAGACATACGCGCTGGGCGCGTTGGAGGACAGATGTTGCAACATCCCGCTGCGGTGAGAGCCGCCTTCGAGCAAGGTGCCGTCACGCTGTTGCGCACTCTGCGCGCGGTCACCCCCGAGTACTGGGACAGGCCCGGCGCGCTGGGCGAGTGGACCACCCGCGAGCTGACTGCACACGCCCTGCGCGCATTCGTAACCGTTGAGGGCTACCTCGCGGCGGCCCCGGTGACCGATCGCGTGTTGGCGGATGCTGCCGAGTACTACGCCACCGCCCTCAGCGACCCGACCGCGCATCAGGGCGTTGCGGTGCGCGGACGGCAGGCCGGGCGGCAGCTCATCGACCCCGTCGGCGAGGCAGAAGCAACTATCGAACGCGTACTGGCGCAAATTGCTGCCACTGCCGACGACGAGCCGGTCAACACCTTCGCCGGGCAGATCACGCTCATCGAATACCTCTCGACTCGCGTCGTCGAACTGGGCGTCCACACCCTCGATATTCAGCGGGCAACAGGTCAATTCCCGGAGCTGCAGAGCGATACCTCCGCCGTGGTGCTCTCCGTGCTCACGCAACTCACCGCGCCGGTGCCCATCATTCTTGCGCTCACCGGACGCGCCGCGCTGCCCGAGGGTTTCAACACCCTTGGCTGACATGCCTGCCAGCAGCGGGCCGCTCGCAGACGTACGCGTCATTGACCTTTCGACAGTGCTGGCCGGGCCGAACTGTGCGCGTTACCTGGCCGACTTCGGTGCCGACGTGATCAAGGTCGAGCGGCCAGACGGCGGCGACAGCTTGCGCAACATGGCGTGGCGCGACCCGCGTGATGGCGAAGGGCTGTGGTGGAAGCTGGTCAATCGCAACAAGCGGACTATCGCGCTCGACCTGAAGAATGGCAAGGACCTGGCGCTGCTTCGTTCGCTGGTCGTCGATACGAACGTACTGGTGGAAAACTTCCGCCCGGGCACGCTCGAGCGGCTCGGTCTCGGCCCCGATGAGCTGCTGACGCTGAACCCTGCACTCGTGATCACACGCGTCACCGGCTTCGGCCAAACCGGCCCGTACGCAAGCCGGCCGGGCTTCGCCACCATCGCCGAAGTGATGAGCGGGCTGTCGGCAATCAGCGGGCTCCCGGGTGGCCAGCCGCTGCTGCCCCCCATCGCACTCACCGACGAAGTCACCGGGCTGGCGGCCGCGTTCGCGACGATGGTCGCCCTGCACAGTGGCGTCGGCCAGGTGGTTGACGTGTCGCTCCTGGAGAGCCTCTTCCAGCTGATGGGGCCGCTGATCAGCCTCTATCGGCTCACCGGGCAGGAGCAGGAGCGCCTCGGTGCTGGCTTGCCGTACAGCGTGCCTCGTGGCACCTACCAGTGCAGCGATGGCAGATGGGTGGGGCTGAGCACTTCCAGCGACTCCGTTGCGGCCCGAGTGCTGCGCGTTCTCGGTGTCGAGGGCGATGCGCGCTTCACCACGTTCGCCGCGCGCATGGAACACCGGCTGGCATTGGAGTCAGTGATGTGTGACTGGTGCCTACAGCATCCCCAATCGGAGGTGCTGCGCGCCTTCACCGACGCCGAGGCCGCGATCGGCCCCGTCATGACCATGGCCGACATCAGCGCCGACCCGCATTACGCGGCACGCGACGCCATCGTCGAAGTGGAGGGCACACCGATGCAAGGTCTGCTGGCCAAGCTCAGCGCCACCCCCGGCACCTTGCGATGGCAGGGCCGGGCAATGAACGACGACAACCAACAGATACGAGAGCAGGGCTGGCTATGAAGGCGTACATCGCGGGGCCGTTGTTCGACGAGGGTGAGCGTTGGTGGATTGAGAAGGTCGAGCAGCTGGTGGCCGATGCGGGCTTTGAGACGTTCCTACCGCACCGCGACAATCCGCCGAAGGACAAGTTCAACGTGCGCGAGATCTTCGAGAACGACAAGCGCGGCATTGATCAGTGCGACGTCGTCGTCGCCAATCTCAACGGCATCACCACCGACGATGGCACCGCCTGGGAGCTGGGTTACGCATATGCCACCGGCAAGCACCTCATCGGCATGCACACCGACTGGCGGATGCGCTTCCCCGACGAAGTCGTCAACCTGATGATCGAGTGCTCGTTGCACGAGATGGTGCACTCACTCGACGCACTGCAAGCGGCTCTTAGGCGCGTAGCCCAATCGGGCAGCTGACGCCGGTGCCACCAATGCCGCAGTATCCGTTGGGGTTCTTGGCGAGGTACTGCTGGTGGTACGGCTCGGCGTAATAGAAGGTGGTGAGCGGCGCGATCTCGGTGGTGATCTCGCCGTACTTGGCCGCTGTCAGCTGCTGCTGATACATCGCTGCGCTGGCCTCGACGATTGCCAGCTGGGCAGCATCGGTGGTGTACACCGCGCTGCGGTACTGGGTGCCAGTGTCGTTGCCCTGGCGCATGCCCTGGGTGGGGTTGTGGCTCTCCCAGAACACCTTCAGCAGCTGCTCGAAGCTGACCTTGGCAGGGTCGAACGCGACCAACACGACTTCGGCGTGGCCGGTGCGCCCGCTGCATGCTTCCTCGTAGGTGGCATTGGGCGTGAAGCCACCGGCGTACCCGACTGCGGTGGAGTACACGCCGTCGGTCTGCCAGAACTTGCGCTCCGCGCCCCAGAAGCAGCCCATGCCGAAGACGGCGGTCTGCGTGCCCTCGGGCCACGGCCCAGTGAGCGGGGTGCCGAGCACGAAGTGTGACTCGGGAATGGGCATGGTCTGGTCGGTGCGCCCGGGGAGGGCGGCGTCGGCGGTGACCATCTCGGACTTGTGTCGAAAGATCATGTCCCCAGGCTACGAGCACACTGCGAAACGTGCCAGAGCGAGGGTGTGAACGATCTCGAAACTCTCACAGGTTGGCGCCAACTTCCGTTCTGGTCGGTCGATATCCACACTGGATGTGGATACGAGCCGACCAGAATGAGCGGATGAACCCTGCTGTCACGATTCGACCCTTCACTGCCGACGACACCGAGGTGGTGCTGGCACTGAACAACGCCAACGTCCCCGAGCTCAACGAGCTGGATGCGGCTGAGGTTCAACGGTTGGCCGAGTTGGCAGAGGTGGCTCTCGTTGCCGAGGTGGATGGTTCATTCGCCGGCTTCTGCTGGGTGATCGGGCCGGGCCAGCCGTATGCCAGCCTCAACTACGGATGGTTCGGTCGCCAGTACGAACAATTCGTCTACCTCGATCGAATTGCGGTTCACCCCGACTTTCGTCGGTATGGCATCGGCCGCGGCTTCTACGAGACGGTGGTGCAGCAGTTCACCGGGACGTGGCCCGTGTTGCTCTGCGAAGTCAACGTGCGCCCACGCAACGACGGGTCACTCCAGTTCCACCATTCCATTGGGTTTCGCGAGGTCGGCCAGCAAGACACCGACGGCGGCGCCAAAACAGTCAGCCTGCTGGCGCTACCGCTGGACGCTGCCAAGCCCTAGGCGGCGGGCGGTTGACCCGGCGCGAGGGCCGGCCAGACTGGGCTGGATTCCACGTACCCGCGGGCCGGCCGGCGCGACGGCTGCAATGGCCACTCGGGGTCCCCCCACACCTCGTCTTCGTTCGATGGGTAGCGGGCGTACAGCCACGCCGACACGACGTAGACCAGTTCCTGGCGCAGCAACACTTTGCTGTCGCCAGCACGCGTGTAGGCGTGCAACATGCCCAGCGTGATACTGACGGCGGTACTGGCGACGAAGTGCGCTTCCTCCTCAGGAATGTCGGGCACTCTGTCGATAACAACGTGACTGACCAGTTCCACCATGCTGCGGTACAGCGCCCCGCCCTGGCTGTTGACGCCGCCGGTGAGGCTGAGCGCAACAGTGGCCGGGTTGCGGTCAATGTGGTCGCACAGCGCACCGACCACTCGCTGAATCAGCAGAGGTGTTGAGCTGCCCACTTCGCTCTTCAACGCGGAGCCGAAGACCTCGACCATTCGCTGCACGGTGCGTTCCACGAGAGCGCCCACGACAGAAGGAATGTCTGGGAACCAGTAGTAGACACGCCCGATCGACATCTGTGCACCGGCGGCCAGCTCTGACGCGGTGAAGCTGACCTGTCCGTCATCGTGGATCAGGCGTTCCGCGGCGTCGAGAATTGCGTCGATCGACTGCTGGCTGCGTCGCTGACGGGGCTCGGTGCGTAGTTCCTGCATCGGCTTCGATCATACGGCTCCGAATCAACTCACCTACGATGTAAGGCATGCGACTGGCAGCGATTCAGCACGACATCGTGTGGAACGATCGTGCTGCGAATTTCGCACGTTTGGCGCCGATGATCGCTGCGGCCGCTGCCGGTGGCGCGCGGCTGGTCATGTTGACCGAGACGTTCTCCACCGGGTTCGCGGTTGATGACCCGTCGTTGGGTGAGGCCGAAGGTGGCCCGTCGTCGCAGTTCCTCGTGCAGCAGGCGGCGCTGCACGGAGTCTGGGTGTGCGGCAGCTGTCCGGAGATCCCTGCAGAGTCGAGTCCAACCGACACCCGGCCCACCAACAGCTTTGTACTTGCTGGGCCTGATGGCACGGTGTACCGGTACCACAAGATCCACCCGTTCACGTTCGGCGGGGAAGATCGCCACTTTCGACCCGGCGACGCCTTCGTGCAGGTGGAGATCGAGGGCGTGCGGGTCACGCTGTTCGTCTGCTACGACCTGCGCTTCGCCGACGAGTTCTGGGGCCTCGCGGCCACCACTGACCTGTACCTCGTTCCGGCCAACTGGCCCGAGGCGCGTCGCAACCACTGGATGGCGCTGTTGCAGGCGCGCGCCATCGAGAACCAGGCCTACGTGGTGGGCTGCAACCGAGTGGGCGAGGGCGGCGGCCTGAAGTACGTGGGCGATAGTCGCATCATCGACCCGCTCGGCGAGCTACTGGCCACCGGGTCGCAGGGCGAAACAATCCTGTTCGCCGACATCGAGCCGGCCACCGTTGCCGCCGTGCGCGATCGTTTCCGTTTCCTGCCTGACCGCCGCTGATTCGGTTTGCTAGCCCAGCGTGCGCAAGCGAGCAACAGCCTCGTCGAGCACTTCGAGGCGCTTGCAAAACGCAAACCGAACGAGGTGGCGGCCAGCTGCCTTGTCCATGTAGAGGACCTCGTTGGGAATCGCCACCACGCGACACCGGTGCGGCAGCGCACGACAAAATGCCATGCCATCGCCATCAGGCTGCAGTGGTCGAATGTCAACGGTGACGAAGTAGGTGCCGCTGGTGGGCAACACGTCGAATCCCGCCTCGACAAGGCCCGGCACCAACCGATCCCGCTTGGCCTGCAGGTCGTTGGCGACGCCGTCGAAGAACGAGTCGGGCAGCCCGAGGCCCAGCGCGATGGCCGGCTGGAAGGGGCCGCCGGCGACGTAGGTAAGGAACTGTTTGGCGGTGCGCGCTGCCTGCACCAGCGGCGCCGGGCCGCATACCCAGCCGATCTTCCAACCCGTGGTGTTGAACGTCTTGCCGCCGCTGGAGACGCTGAGCGTGCGTTCGCGCATGCCGGGCAGCGATGCCATTGCGATGTGCTGCTGGCCATCGAAGACGAGGTGTTCGTACACATCGTCGGTGAGCACCACCAAGTTGCGCTCGATCGCGACATCGGCGATGAACTGCATCTCTTCCTGGGTGAACACGCGGCCCGTCGGATTGTGCGGTGTGTTGAGCAGGATCAGCTTCGTCTTCGAGGTGACGGCAGCCAGGAACTCTGTGGGATCGAAGGTGTAGTTCGGCGGACGAAGCAGCACCGGTTTGGCCACCGCGCCAGCTAGCGCGATGCATGGTGCGTAGCTGTCGAACATCGGGTCGAAGACGACGACTTCATCGCCGGTATCGAGCATGCCCAACAGCGCGCCGGCCAACGCCTCGGTGGCACCAACCGTGACCAGCACGTCGCTGTCCGGGTCGTAGTCCAGACCGTAGAACCGATGCTGGTGGGCGGCGATGGCACTGCGCAGTACCGGCATGCCTGGGCCGGGCGGGTACTGGTTGAGACCACCGTTGATCGCTGCGATGGCGGCGTCAAGGATCTCGCGTGGCGCGTCAGTATCGGGGAACCCTTGGCCGAGATTGATGCTGTCCGTAGCCACGGCAATGCCCGACATCTCGGCAAAAATGGTGGTGCCAAACCCTTGCAGCTTGGAGGTCAAATACGGCTCTCGTTGCTGCGGCACGATTCAGTCGACCAGGTTCTCGGGGCCGAAGCTGTGCGGCAGCAGCTCGTCGAGGGCGAACGTTCTGCGCAGACCTTCAGGACCGCACGAGTAGATCGGTGTGTCCAGCGCCGCGAACTCGCGAATCTTTTGTCGGCAACCGCCGCAACAAGTGCCGATCATCTCGCCATTGCTGATGGTGAGCACCTCCACGATCGTGCGCTCGCCGGCCGTGACCATCGCCCCAATCGCGCTGGTCTCGGCGCACCATCCCTGCGGGTAGGCGGCGTTCTCGACGTTGCAACCGGCATAGACACGGCCGCTCTCGCTACGCACCGCGGCCCCGACCGGATAGTTGCTGTACGGCGCGTGCGCATTGCCGTGGGCAGCGAGCGCAGCGTCAAACATCTCCTGCTGGGCGGGTGTCATCGCGAGGCCGGTCATACGGCCGACTGTAGCTACGACAACGGCGCCTTGTGGGCGGAGACTGTCCAGTCTTGGGTCGCCGACACGATCCACTCTCCAACTTTCAGCTCAACCCCGGGTTGCAGCAGAGCGAGATACGGCGGTTCACCGACCATCGGTACGACGGGCGCCACTGTGCCGTCGACAATCTGCACGCTGTGCACCGCGATGCCATCGCCCGGAAGATGGTCGTTGAGACCATCCGCCGTGAGTAGTTCGACCGCGACGAACCCACCGTCGCCGGTCGCAAGCAGCAGCAGGCGGGTGCCGTTGGCGCCGTTCGATGCAGACAGCTTGACGGTTGCTTCGTCGGTCGCGACAACCACGTCCTTGGCCGGCAGCCAGCCCGCGAGCAACAGGTTGATCGCCAACGTCCCGGGGCCGCTTCTGCGGGCTGGGTCCACACCGCGCGGCGCCGCGCTGTTACTCATCACGTCCAGCCCGCTGAGGTAGTCGCCGGCCCCATTGATGCCGCTGTGCACCCACCCCAGCGAGTGGCCGATTTCGTGCTCGACCAAGTCCATCGGTGGGTCGTCACCCCAGTCCGGATGAAAGTCGCTGGCACCGACGTATGCGACGCGGCGAGTCGTCGCGATCGAGCACGAACCCGTCGCCGGGCAGGACTCGCCGCTGCTGCCGAAGCCGCCGGGTTGGTCCGCGCCATGCTCGGCATCGGCCACGACCAGCACAGCATCCGAACTCTCGCCCGCGCCGGCTATTGCGCCGTCAACGCATGCCTGCGGTTGGTCATCGGCGGCAATCGTGACCTCGCCGCCAGCCGTGAACACCGGCCGATACTGACCGTGCGAGAGCGTGTCGAAGTAGTCAGGCACGCGGGCGTTCACCACATCGGTGACACCCTGGGGCGTGAGCGACAAACGCAGCGGCAAACCGCCGTACATCGCCGCCGTCGAGTCCAGCGGTATGTGGCAGATCCAGACCTCGAAGTGGTCGTCACCCTCG
>JAYVVY010000317.1:0-7401 GCA_043786575.1 Ilumatobacteraceae bacterium | reverse complement strand
CCATGACCAGCGTGATCTGGCGCAGGAGTCCAGCGGGCCGCATGCGCGGTTCGTAGCCCAGCACGTCGCAGCGACCGCTGGTGGGGTGAAGCAATCCGGACAGCATTTTCAGTGTGGTGGTCTTGCCGGCACCGTTGGGGCCGAGGAAGCCAACCACTTCTCCCGGCTCGATGGCGAACGACACGCCATCGACGGCCGCCACGTTGCGGGTCTCGCGGTGGAACAGGCTTTTCAATGACGAACGAAGGCCAGGCGCGCGCACGGGTACCTTGAAGATCTTTCGCAGGTCCTCGACGATGACGACGGCTTGAGGCGGCACGGGCCCAATCATGCCCGATGGCGTCGGGCCGCTGGTGGTGTGTTGTTCCACATTCATGACAGCGACCGATGAACGGGCAACAGCCAGCCGACCGACCTTCGACTTGCTGGATCCGACCCTTTATCAGGACGTCGAGCGGATGCATGCCGCCTTCACCTGGATGCGTGCGCAACGGATCACCGGCCTTCGAAGGGTGAGCGAAACCGACGTCAAGCTGAACATCTTTGCCCGCGCTGTGCGCAGTTTCGGGTTGGGCTACAGCGTTCGCTAATCGGCGAAGGGGGCACTACTGTGCGCCGCCATGGGGAACATCACAACGGTCTCGGACATCATTCGCGTACACGGAAAAGAGCGTGCCCAACGCACCGCACTCGTGCAGGGCGACCGTCGCCTCACCTGGGCGAAGCTGTACAGCCGGGCACGGCAAATGTCCAACCTGTTGGCAGAACATGGGGTCGGTCCACAGGACAGAGTCGCGTTCCTCGACAAGAATGGCATCGAGCACTTCGAAGTCTTCTACGGGGCGGCACTACTCAACGCCGTGTGCGTCGACGTCAACTGGCGCCTCGCCGCACCCGAGGTCGAATACATCGTCAACGATGCCGAAGCGAAGGTGTTCGTCGTCGGACGCGAATTCGTCTCCATCCTCAGCGCCATCGCGCCGAATCTCACATCGGTGACCAAGATCCTAGTGATCGACGGCGATGGCACGTTTGACGACTACGAGACCGAAGTGGCCGTGCAGCCTGTCGTTGACCCGGGCATCACCAGCGCCGCCGGCGACGTCGCGTTCCAGCTGTACTCCAGCGGCACCACCGGCCGCCCCAAGGGCGTGATGCTGACCAACACCAACTTCTTCGGTCTGCTGCCGCTCGCCAAGGAGATCTGGGAGCTGACGCCTGAGTCGGTGAACTTGGTCGCGATGCCGCTGTTCCACATCGGCGGAGGCGGTTGGGCAGTGGCTGGGCAGTACGAGGGCGCGACCAGCATCATCCTGCGCGAGCTCGACCCAGCGGGCCTCATCCGGCTCATCGGCGAGGAACGCATCACACACGGTTTCGTGGTGCCCGCCGTGCTGCAATTCGTGTTGATGGTGCCCGGCGCTGCAGAGGCGGACTACTCCAGCCTGCAGGTACTCGTCTACGGCGCCTCGCCGATCAGTGAGGAGGTGCTCGCCACCAGTGTGCGGGTGTTCAAGTGCAAGTTCTGGCAGGCATACGGACTGACTGAGACGACAGGAGCAGTGGTCAATCTGCCGCCGCACGACCACGACCCCGACGGCGTCAACAAGCACCGTCTGCGCAGCTGCGGTCTGCCCGGGCCCGGCGTGGAGATTCGCATCGTCGACACCGACAGCGCTGACGGCGAGCCGCGGAACTGTGAGGTCGGTGAGGTCGGCGAGATCTGGATTCGGTCGCAGCAGGTGATGATCGGTTACTGGAAGATGCCCGAGGAAACCGAGAAGGCCATCACGCCCGAAGGGTGGTTCAAGAGCGGCGACATCGGCTACCTCGACGCCGATGGCTACGTGTACATCCACGACCGGGTGAAGGACATGATCGTCTCCGGTGGTGAGAACGTCTATCCGGCCGAAGTGGAGAATGTGTTGATGGGCCACCCCGCGATCGCGGATGTCGCGGTCATCGGTGTGCCGCATGAAAAGTGGGGCGAGACCGCGAAAGCCGTGGTGGTGAAGAAGGTCGGCGCCCAGGTGACCGAGCAGGAAATCATCGACTACGCCCGTGAACGCCTGGCCCGGTTCAAGTGCCCCACCAGCGTGGACTGGGAGGAAGCCCTGCCGAGAAACCCCAGCGGCAAGATCCTGAAGAAGGACCTGCGTGCGCCGTACTGGGAAGGCCGAAGCCGCAACGTGAACTAGCCGGTCCACCGTGGATCGTGGACACCGAGCTGGACGACGTTCCGTTGGCGCAGTGCAGTGGCATCACCGCCGCGATCCACCGTTGACCGCAGTGATCGTCAGGATCTGTGCGGCGAGCGCCTCTGCGATCGACCCTGGCGAGGGTCATGTCAGGGTGTGGGATATTGCCCTAATGTTGTCTCGTCGTTCTCACGCGTTGACCCTGGCCGTCATCATCATGTTCGGGGTGTCCATCGATGGCGGTGCCCCATTCGCCAACGCGACGACTTCGTCGGGGGACCGGTCGGTGTTCGTGCCGATCACACCGTGCCGCTTGATGGACACTCGACCCGGTTTGGCCAACGTCGGGTCGAAGGCGTCGCCGCTGGGTCCAGGTGAGACGTTCACCCTGGTGGCGCGCGGGCCGCAGGGTAACTGCAACCTGCCGTCCGATGCTGTGGGTTTGGCGATGAATGTGGTCGCTATCTCCGGCACAGCCGGGAGCTACCTGACGGTGTTCCCGGCAGGGTCGTCGCTGCCGTTGGCGTCGAACCTGAACTGGGTGGCAGGCCAGCCGCCGACGCCGAACAAGGTCGACGTCGGGTTGTCTGCGGCCGGCGCGGTGAGCTTCTACAACTCTGCCGGGTCTGTGGATATCGCGGGGGACGTGATGGGCTACTACGTGGCCCACGACCACGACGATCGTTATTACCGTAAAGATCAGACCTACTCGAGGGCCGAGGTCGACGCCGCTCTCGCCACCAAGGCGGCGAAGCCACCAACCGTGCTCGTCATCGGGCCATCTGAGTTCCGTAAGTCCGATTTCTTTGACGGCGTGATTCGCACGACCGGGGTCATCGTCATCGACCCAGCCTCCTTGGTGCGCTCCGATGGAGGTGCGCCAGCGGCGGCAATGGCGCCGATCGATCTGCCGCAGGGAGCAACGCTCACCTCGGTTCAGGCACATGTGCAAACTGGGACTGGCTTATACAGCGTCAACTCGATGCAGCTTCGGGTCGTTCGACGGCCCGCCGGAACCGGCGCGGCATCGATTGTTGCCTCGTGGGCCTCTGTAGGGAACGCGAACACCACGGAAGTGGCGACCGTGTCGAGCTTTACGCCCGCCACGGTCGACCGCACGGCGTTCAGCTACTCGCTGGTCGTCCAGTTTCCCTCAACCTCCGCAGTGAGCCTGTTCGACGTAGTCGTCACGTACACCCTGCCCTGACAAGCGCGCGGCGCGGACGTCGTCGCTTTGGGGAGTTTCGTGTGGGCACGGTCGATGAGGTGTTGCCATGCTTGGCGCAGCTCCGCTCGCAGGATGAGGTCGGGCCATGAATCGACCAGCAGAGCGCCGTCAACGACTGATGCGATGTCACTCGGCATGCCCTCGCGGAGGACGAGTTCGTATGTGCGGCAGCGTTCGCTGCGGTCAGCGAGGTCCAATCGCGGGGAGGGGGCCGCTCCACCACAGATGGAACTCAGGTGTCATCAGCGTGGGCGGGAAGTCTCGACCGTGGGACGCGGGTACGCTGTCTTGCGAAGGGGAGTAGCCCCCAATCGTTTCATCGACACGCTGGGACCGTCTGGTCCCCGGTGAGCGGGCCTGGCGTTGCCAGGCGGGCAAGACCTTCGACCACGGCACGTGTCTGTCCGGTCGAAGGCAGCCATCCCGGCTTCCCACGGTCCCGCAGATCGAAAGGGCCCGATGACAATCACGCAGAACGACCACGATCGATTGCAGCGACGAGCTATCCGCCTCGAATGGGCGACTACGGGATGGAACCTCATGGAGGTGTTCGTCACCATCGGCCTCGGCGTTGCCGCAGGGTCGCTCGCCTTGGTGGCCTTCGGCCTGAGTTCGATGATCGAGGTCTTCGCCTCCAGCGTGGTCATCTGGCACCTTCGCAAGGGGCGCGACCCCGCACCACACCGCACGCGACTTGCGTTCAAACTGATCGCGGCCGCTTTTCTCGCCCTCGCTCTGTTTCTGTCCGTCACCTCCGTGCGAAGCCTGATACTGGGCCTGCAACCAGGCGAGTCCCCCCTTGGCATCGCATACCTCGCACTGACGGCGACCGTCATGTTCGCTCTTGCGAGAGTCAAGCGGCGGACAGCGCGAGCGATGGACAGCGGTCCACTCGAAGCGGAGGCGTCGATGACCTTTCTCGACGGGTGCCTCTGCATCGGCATCCTGACTGCCTTGGGCATCAACATCTTGTTCGGGTGGTGGTGGGCCGACGCCCTGGCTGCGCTTGGAATCGGTTTCTTCGCGGCGAGGGAGGGCCTCGAGTCGATCCACAAGTCCCAGAGCGAGGACTGACTCTCCATCGAAATCCGGTGACGACGCCGGGGCAGAACGTTGCGACACATCGGGTGATAGCGGAGGGGTATGGTTGCTCATGCGGCTTGGGGGCCGCCCTGGGGAAAGAGGCTTTGATGACCACTCCGCACCTACCCGGCCGATTGGGTAATCCGGACATGACGCTCGCTGACGATCCGCGGGCGGACCCGCGCATGATTGCGGCGATGCTGCCGATCGGTCTTGCCGAGCGCACGCCAGCGCAACCGGTGACAGTCGATACGCCGCTGGACGCGCTGCACGAGTTCAACATGATGGCAGAGGCCGGTTTCGAAATGCTGTTCTCCATGATGGGGGCCGACCTGCCCGCCGTTCTGGGAGTGCAGCGCAGCATCGAGGTCATCAAGGGTGTCGACGGCAACGACATCACGCTGTACATCCACCGACCGGAGGGGGCCGCGGGCGAGCTTCCCGGTGTGCTGCATCTTCACGGCGGCGGGATGACGATTCTGGAAGCCTCGGGTGTGGGATATCAGCGCTGGCGCGACCATCTTGCGGCTGCGGGCCTCGTCGTATGTGGTGTCGAGTTCCGCAACGCGAGCGGCAAGCTCGGCCCGCACCCGTTCCCTGCAGGTCTCAACGATTGCACATCTGCTCTGCGCTGGTTCGCCGATCAAGGTGCCCGCCTTGGTGTCTCCAAGATCGTGATCTCGGGCGAATCCGGTGGTGGCAATCTCACGCTCGCAACAACGTTGAAGGCCAAGCGCGACGGTGACCTCGATCTGATCGCAGGCGTTTACGCACAATGTCCATACATCTCGGGCGTCTACCAGTCCCCGGTGGCGCAGCTGACCTCGTTGTTTGAGAACGATGGGTACTTCCTGAGCTGCGATCAGATGGGCGTCATGGCCATGCTCTACGACCCCAGCCGTGAGAGCGCCGTGAACCCGCTCGCCTGGCCCTATCACGCCTCGCCTGAGGATCTCGCTGGGTTGCCACCGCACATCATCTCTGTCAACGAACTCGACCCGTTGCGCGACGAGGGGCTTGCCTACTACCGAAAGCTGGCAGCGGCCGGTGTGCCTGTTGCGGCCCGAACCGTCAACGGGACGTGTCATGCCGGCGACTGTCTGTTTGAAGCAGTGATGCCCGAGGTGTTCAATGCCACTATCCGCGATATCAAAGGCTTCGCCGACTCGCTCTGAGGTGGGCTTCGCGGACCATCGACAACGTCAAGTCGGCCGCCAACGACGTTGTTGATGCGGACTCTACGTTTCAGTGAGTGACGAACTGGGTACGGGCACCGAATGTTGCCATTGCGGCATTCGAGCAAGGAGGCCGTCGAAGATGACCGAACTCGGTTCCAATCCTGATCACGAGCGATCGCGGCTCGTATGGCCCATCGACTCAACGAGCCCGATCGGAGCAGATTCCTCACAGAACTTCGAGCACCCCTGGCATGCCGTCCCGTGGCGAACGATCATTGCGTCAGTTGCGGTGCTTGTGGGCACCTATGTGCTGCTGACGGTTGTACTCGCGACGGTTCGGATCCTCGCCTGGGTAGCGATCGCGGGTTTCTTGGCGATCGTTCTGGCGCCCGCCGTGCGGTTCGTTCAACGGTCGTTCGGTGGTCGGCGCACACTCGCCACCTGCCTAGTGATGTTCAGTGCGCTGGCGGCAACGTTGGGTGTGTTGGCGCTCTTCCTGCTACCGGTCAGAACTCAATTGATCGACATCATCACCGACCTGCCAGGCACGGTGCAGCGGGCCGCCGACGGTAAGGGACCGATAGGACAGTTGGTCAAGAAGCTGCACATCGAGAGCTATGTACAGGACAACGAAGCACAACTCGTCAGCGCTGCCAAGCGGCTGTCGGACTCTCCGATTGACACGGCGGCGACGGTGCTGAGTGCGGCCTTCGGACTGGTCTCGATCCTCCTGATGAGCACGCTGTTCCTCACTCAGTCAGAACCGATGGGTCGTGCCTTTCTCGGAATTGTCCCTCGTCATCGACGAGCCACCGTTCGCGTGATCGCCACAGACGCTGCGGGCGCAGTCAGTGGGTACATGGTGGGGAACCTGCTGGTCAGTCTGATCGCCGGCGCCGCGGCGTTCCTCTGCCTGCTGGTCCTTGGCGTGCCTGCCCCAGTGGTGCTCGCACTGTGGGTTGCCTTTGCCGACTTGATTCCACTCGTCGGCGCGACAATCGGTGCCGCCGCCTGTGTCCTTGCGGCCTATCTTCACAGCCCGTCAGCTGGCCTCATCGCACTGATCTTTTTCGTGATCTATCAACAGCTCGAGAACGGTGTGATTTATCCGTGGTTGATGGCCCGCAAGGTCAAGGTGAGCCCGCTGGTGGTCCTCCTCAGCGTGCTGTTGGCAGTCGAGCTGTTTGGTGTCATAGGAGCGCTGTTGGCCGTACCGGTAAGCGGCGCATTGCAGGTCATCGTGAAGGCCATTCGTGAGGAGCGACCTCATGAGCAACTACTGCTGCCCGACAGCATCGTGGATGACGGGTAGAACCGCACGTGCAGACGCGCCGGCCTCGACAACAAAGCAGCAGCACCGGTTTCGCCTACTCCGTTCGACGTCAATGGCGCTGACCGTGCCGAATGGCACACGGGTAGGAGAGGGGAACTCGCGAGCCCAAGTGGATGCCTTGCACCTGAGCAACTAGGAACATGGGATCGGTTTGTACCGAGGTCTCGCGGGGTATTGCCCTGCAGCGAATTTCGCCTCGACTGTGAACTCGAACAGGTAGGTGCCCCCCATGATCAACTCTCTGCAACGGCGTGCCGACGGCGACTTGCTGGCGGCTATCGATGCCGTGGTGAGTGAACCGCGACTGTCGCTGGCCTTGCGGCGGGCGGACGAACTGCGGCTCAGTGCCGCGCACGCTCCCAGGCCGGCGGCAGTCGCCCG
>JAYVVY010000316.1:0-4581 GCA_043786575.1 Ilumatobacteraceae bacterium | reverse complement strand
AAGCCGACGGCAACGCCGGCAACGCCGACATAGGCGAAGCTGAAGATGGCAACGCCCGGCCCGCCGAGCATCAGCACCAACGTGCCCACCAGCTCTGCGACCAGGATGCGCCCGTTGTTCTGAGTCTCCATTTTGATCACCCTATTCGTCTGCCGGTTCTCAATCGCGCAATGTGCGGCTACCGTCGCACGCATGGCAGCCCGTCGCCGTAGCGAGACGCTTCTGGTCACCACAGTGATCGCCGGTGAGCGGGCGCGGCACCCCGACGAACTCATCGTGGAAGAGCCAATGACGGTGCAGCTTGACGGCACGACCGTCAGTACCACGATGCGCACGCCAGGCCACGACTACGAGCTCGCGGTGGGGTTCTGCCACACCGAAGGTCTGCTGGCAGGCTTCCCCGTGCTCGGCGTGCGGTACTGCGCCAGCGCTTCTGCGGTGGACAGCGAGTTCAACGTAGTGACCGTTGAAACTGGTGGCCGTGCGCCGGCACCGCGACCGCGATTGGGCAACACCACGTCGAGCTGCGGCATCTGTGGCAATGACGCCATCGACGAGTTGTGTGCCCGTCTCCTCCCATTGCCATCGACGCCGTCGATTCCCTTCGACGTGCTGCACGCGATTCCCGACGCAGTTCGCACGGTGCAGGGTCTGTTCGACAGCACAGGCTCCGTCCACGCGGCGGCCGCGTTCACGGCCGGTGGCGAGGTGCTGATGACCCGCGAGGACGTGGGACGCCACAACGCAGTCGACAAAGTGATTGGGCGCCTGCTACTTGATGGTCAGCTGCCGGCAACCGGACTTGGCCTGTTCGTCAGCGGGCGGGCCAGCTTCGAGCTGGTGCAGAAGGCGTGGGCGGCCGGCTTCAGCACGCTGGTCGCGGTCAGTGCGCCCACTGCACTGGCCGTCCACACGGCCCGCCGCGCAGGGTTGGTTCTGGCCGGCTTTGTGCGCGCTGACCGGTTGAACATCTACTCACCCGAGCGCATCACCCCGTAGCGTGCCCGTAGCCTGAGAGGCATGAGCGAACCCATCAAGCCCTCCGTTGGTCGTGGCATGTTGCACCTGTTCTGCAAGGCAACGTTGATGTTCGATGGTGAAAGTGTGGTGGCCGCGGTGAAGGCCGCCGAAGCAGACGGTGTGCAAGTCGTGGCCGTGTCCACGTTGGGCCACAAGTGCGATGCCGCCTTCATGGCCATGCACGAAGACTGGCAAGCCCTGCGTGCCCTGCAGTCGGGCCTGCAGCGCGCCGGGTTGGAAGTGGTTGACAGCTACGTCAGCCTCACCGAGGTCAGCGAGTACTCGAAGGGCATGCCCGAGGAGATGTTGCAGGGCCGCCTTTACCCTGAGATTCCGCCAAAGGCGCACCACATGCCCGCATGGTGCTTCTACCCGATGTCGAAGAAGCGCGAAGCCGACGCGAACTGGTTCACGCTGCCCTTCGACGAGCGCAAGGCACTGATGCACGAACATGGCACCAGCGGCCGCAAGTTCGCTGGCCGCATCGTGCAATACATCACCGGCTCGACAGGGCTGGACGACTACGAGTGGGGCGTCACCCTGTTTGCGGTGCACCCCGACGACCTCAAGGAGGTCGTGTACACGATGCGCTTCGATGTGGCCTCTGCGAAGTACGCGGACTTTGGCCCGTTCTATACCGGCATGGTCGTCTCGGTGGAGGAACTGGTCACTTCGCTCTGACGTTTCGAAGGTAGCTAGCCGACGCCAATCGCGATGATCCCGTCGGCTACGTCGCGGCCGCTGCTACTGAAGGTGAAGCGCTCAAAGTTGGCGGCGACGACGTTGCCGTTGGCATCGACCGACAGATTGCCGCTGGGGCCGTTGTAGTTGATGTTGCGGCCGTCCGCCAAGGCCGCGCTACAAACGCTCAGCATCGCGCACCCGGAGCCGCTGCTGGTGACCGCAGCGATGGCATTGGCAATGTCAGTGGGTTGAGTCGAACCCGCTGCCTGCGCTGCGAGGACAATGATGCTGAGGCAGTCGTATGCGTTGTGCGCGTAGAGCCCGGTGGCGTCGGGGTCGACGCTCAACAACGCTTGTGTGAACACTGGCGAATCGGCATAGGCCACGGGCGATACGCCGGCGACGCGAAGCGCGAGGCCTGGGCTGAACGGTTGCGCCGAGGCTGCCGGACGGCGAATGGCATCATTGACCACGTACGTCAGCCGGGTTTGTGCCGCTGCGTCGATCGCATTGATGATGGCAGGCCCCGTCACGCCATCCGCGATCACGGCCACCACCTCCGGAGAGCTCGCCAGTGCGTCTTGGACGGTGGCGGCGATGGACTCCTCGTTGGCGTCGAAACCGATCGTTGCCGCCACGGTGGTGCCGAGCGCGGCGATGGCGTCCTGCGTCGCTTCGCCAAATGGGCGGCCGTAGCCATCGTCGAGGTAGACCACCACAGCGGTGCTGGTGCCGGAAGCCTCGACGACGTTGGCGATTGCGGCGGCCTGCAACGAGTCGCTAGGGATGGTGCGAAAGAACAACCCGTTGTCGGGGAAGTTGTCGAGCGCCATCGCAGTGGCCGTCGGGCTACAGGTCAACACGCCAGCATCGACAGCGGCGCTGAGCGTGCCGAGCGTGTTGAGCGACGACGTCGGGCCGATGAGCGCGTCGACCCGCGGCGCAAGGCTTTGGACGGCGAGGGCGGCGGTGGCGGGGTTGGTGCCCTCTTCGGCGGTGATCAGGCGTACTGGTCCACCGTTGACGCCGCCAGCCTCGTTGATCTCGGCGATGCCGACTGCGAGCGCGTCGCTCATTGATGCACCGAGATCGGCGGCACCACCGCTGCGGGGCAGAATTGCCCCGATCACGAGCGCACCGTCGTCGATGTGAGTGGTGGTACTGGTAGCGACAATCGTGTCACCGGAGTCGGTGCCAGCGCTCGCACTCCCTCCATCGCTACAGGCGGCCAACGCGACGAGTGAGAGCACTGCGGATGCGCCGAAGGCACGAAGGTTGTTGGGGAAGCGCACCAGGGAAGTGTAGGAGGCAAGCTCACGGTCAACGGGAGAGCCTCAGCCGTGGCACTCGGTGGCCTGAACCGCCTATGGTCGTGGCGTGAGCGACGCCACGCCCCAGGACTTCACACGTGACCTTGCCCGGTGGAGCGAAGCCCTTGCCGGAATCGCCCGGACCGGCCTCGGCTTCACTCAAAATCTCTACGAACGCGAGCGTTTTGAAGAGGTGCTGCACGTCGCTGCCGACATCAAGGCTGCGGCCGACGAGGCACTCGAAGTGCAACGCGAAACCGACCACTTCATCCAGGAGTGGATGGAAACAGTTGGCGAGGGAATTCCTGGGTACGTCACCCCCAAGGTCGCAATTGGTGCCGTGGTCGGCAACGACGCCGGCGAGATTCTGCTGGTGCAGCGCGGTGACAGCGGCGTGTGGTTGTACCCCACAGGATGGGCCGACAACGGCTACTCGCCGAGCGAAGTGGTAGTGAAGGAGGTACTGGAGGAGACGGGTATCGAGTGCGAGCCAGTGCAGCTGCTGAGCGTGATCGACGGGCAGCGAATGGGCTTCACACGCTTTGCGATGTATCTGCTGCTCTTTCACTGCCGGGCAACCGGAGGCAGCCTTGCTGCGCACCCGTTGGAGACCGCCGATCTTGGCTGGTTCAGTCGCGATCAGTTGCCGCATCCAACCGTGGGGGCGGAGTGGTGGGGCCCGATGGCATTCGCTGCGATCGACGGCGGTCTGCAAGCCGCAACCTTCGAGCCGCCGCGACGCCCTGTCTGGCGCAAGTCGCACGACTGACGAGCGTTACTTCTCGCCGTGCTGCTCGTCGCCTTCTTGGTCGCGTAGGAAGCGCTCGAGGTCGGCCATGAAGGCTTCGCTGTTCACTTCAACTTCCTCGTCAACGTCAGCCTCTCGCTCGCCACCAACGGTGTCGTCGTCATCCTCATCGTCTTCGTCGTCTTCGTCGAAATCGGTCTCGTCCAGCTGCCCGCTATCGGAGAGTGACTCCAGCCGTTCCACGTAGCCCACGAGGTCTGCGTCATTGGCGACAAAGGCGGTCACGCGAGCGTCGTACGCAATAGCCTCTGCCTGCAACCGCGCCGTGGGCGCCGGCGTACCAATCATTTCGCAGGCGCGCTCGACAAGGGCCAGCGAGGCCTTCGGCGAAGGGACCTGCGAGGCATATGCAGGTACGGCTGCCCACAGTGAGGCGCACGACAAGTCAGACCGGGTGCAGGCGTCCTGGACGACGCCAACGATGCCGGTGGGGCCTTCGTAGCGGCTGCGCTGCAGATCGAAACGGTCGATGACGTCTTGCTCGGTGGCAGTACCGATCAGCTGCACGGGCCGGCTGTGCGGCACGTCGGCCAGCAGTGCACCGAGGGTCAGCACCATCGACACGTCGAAATGCTGGGCAATCCCGATCAGCTGCTGTGTGAACAGGCGCCAGCGCAGCGCCGGCTCAGGACCCAGGATCAGAATCACGTCGCCACCGGGCGTGCTGGCACTCCATGCACCAACTGTCGGCCAGACGATGGTGCGCCGTTGTTCAGCGGTGAGACGGACGTGTGGGCGGACCGTGGCGAAGTCGGTGAA